>CATPAX010000136.1 GCA_955652215.1 uncultured Solirubrobacteraceae bacterium
AGGCAGCGGTGCTCGTTGTAGTGGCGGGCGTGTTGACACTGCTCTATAAGCGAGCTCAGGGCCGCGCGTTTCACCTGCCCGGTGGCGACGGCGGAGTGATCACGGCCGCCGGGGTCTGGACCTCCCTGCTGATCATCTGGAGGATCTTCGATAAGCAGGGCACCCAGGTGACCGGACCGGGAGCGACCACATCGGGAGTTGAGTGGGGCATCTTCGTTGCGCTTGGTGTAGCGGGGCTGCTTGCGTACGCCGGTTCGAGGATCCGGGCCGCCAACCAGCCCGAGCCACCGCTGCCGGGTGAGGAGGCGTTTGCGCCCGAGCGTGGCGATCCGGCCCCACGCAACCGCAGGGCTCGGTCTCCACGCCCGGTTCCGGCGGGTGCCCCAGCGTCCGAGCGGGTCGCCCGCGACGCCACCACTCGAGTCACGCGCGATCCGCGGTTCGGACCGTCGGTCGTCCCGGAGGATCCCCCGACGCTCAGGATCGAGCGAGCCGAGCGCAGGTCGCGAGGCGCCACCCCCGCACCACCGACGCACCCGACACAACCACGATCGAGCTCGAGCGACGAGCAGTTGACGATCCCGCTGGACGAGGAAGGCTTCGAAGGGCGTAAGTAGTGTCTCGAGCCGGCTCGGGACACTAACCCCCACCGGGCTCGAGCCCAAACACGTAGAAGCTGCTCGCGAGTGCGATCACGAGGATCCCTGTGAGAATCAGCCCCCGCGAGCGGATGATGTGGCCGAAGGTCCCCACCACGAATCCGAGCGCGATCACGGCAGCGAACAGGCCGAGGTGAGAGGACTTGATCGTGACCGCCAGGGCGAGCAAGACCGAGACCATATATTTCATCCGGCGACCCGGCCCATGACCGACAGCCAGCCCACCACCGTCGACGACCTCGCCAGCGGCCTCAGGGCGGTCGGCTACCTCCCGGGCGAGGCGACCGCGCTCGTGTCATTCCTGGCCGCGAAGCTCGGCAAGCCCGTGCTCGTGGAGGGGCCCGCCGGGGTCGGTAAGACAGAGCTCGCCAAGGCGCTGGCAAAGTACTTGGGCCGGCGCCTGGTGCGGCTTCAGTGCTACGAGGGCCTCGACGAAGCCAAGGCGCTCTATGAGTGGAACTATCGCAAGCAGCTGCTTCGGATCCAGACCGAGGCCCAGACGGCCGGTTGGCAGGACGTCCAGGAGGACATTTTCAGCGAGGAGTTCCTGCTCGCGCGGCCCCTGATGACCGCGATCGCCTCGGAGGATCCCGTCGTGCTGCTGATCGACGAGATCGATAAGACCGACCAGGAGTTCGAGGCGATGCTGCTCGAGCTCCTATCCGATTTTCAGATATCGATCCCCGAGCTCGGCCTGATCGAGGCGCGGACGCTGCCGGTGGTGCTGCTGACCTCCAACAACACCCGAGAGCTGACCGAGGCGCTGAAGCGGCGCTGCCTCTACCTGTGGCTCGACTACCCCGCGCTCGAGCACGAGCTCGAGATCGTTCGCCTGCATGTACCCGAACTCGATGCTGTGATCGCCCGCAAGCTCGTCGAGATCATCCGTGACGTTCGCGAGCTCGATCTGAAGAAACCGCCCAGCATCGCCGAGTCGATCGATTGGGCTCGTGCGCTGATGCTGCTCGGTGCGGACGACATCGATCAGACCGTGTTCGCGGAGACGATGAGCGTGATCGTCAAGCACCGCAGCGACCTCGACACGGTGGCTGCGCGAGTCGGCGTGAAGCTCGTTCGTGCGGACGCCGACGCGGACGCGGCGTGAGCTCTGGCGCGCTGCCCGGGATTCCCGGCGCGCCGGCGCCGGGGATTCCCACGAGGGGTCCGGGCGGCTTCTCGGGGCAGGTGCTCGCCCTGGCCGAGGATCTTCGCGCCGAGGGAGTCGCGATCGGTACCTCCGAGATCCTTGACGCGTTCGAGGCGCTCGGCCACGTGACCTGGACCGAGCGGGAGGACTTCAAGCAGGCGCTCGCCGCGACCCTCGCGAAGTCCCAGCAGGACCGCCACGTCTTCGAGCTTGTGTTCGATCGCTTCTTCTTCCGTTCCGCGGAGGCCGAGGCGGCCAGGCGGCGCCTTGACGACGGTGGTCAGGATGGCGGCGGCGCCGGTGAGATCAACCTCGACACGCTTCGCCAGCAGATCGCCGCCGCGCTGCGCGATGGATCGGATGCGGCCTGGCAGGATCTTGCGCGCCTGGCGATCGCCGCTTTCCGCCGGGGCGAGGAGTCCGGCGTGCTGGGCGTCGACGTGCAGCGGATTCGCCGGGCGCTGGGGCTGCGTACCGACCCCCAGCCGGACCTCCCCGAGGACGACCCGCGCCGCGCCGGGATCCCGCGGGAGCGGCTTGCCGCCTTCGAGAAGCAGCTCCGGCGCGAACTCGAACGCGCCTTGATCTCGCGCACCTCCACGCTGCCGCCGAAACGACCGCTGAACGAGCTCGATCGGGCGCTTCCCACTGGACCGATCCAGGACCTAGCGGCGGTTCACAGAGTCGTCGCGCAGCTGAAGCGCCTGCTCGCGACCCAGGGCCACCAGCTCAAGGGCCACACGCGTCACGCCCACGTCGACTTCCGGCGCACGATGCGCGCGTCGCTCGAGACCGGGGGCGTTCCGATCAACCTTCGGTACCGGCCGCGGCGCCCCAGACGCCCCGAGATCTTCGTCCTCTGCGACGTGTCGACAAGCGTGACCAGCGCGAGCACGTTCTTCCTGAGCGTGCTGCATGCCCTCCACGACGCGTTTCGCAAGCTCCGCTCGTTCGTGTTCATCGAGCGGATCTCCGAGGTGACCGATGTGTTCGAACGCGAACGGGACTTTCGCGCCGCAAGCGAAGCGGTCTCGAAGGACGCCGGCGTCGCCGACATTTCCGGATACACC
>CATPAX010000137.1 GCA_955652215.1 uncultured Solirubrobacteraceae bacterium
CCAGGCGCCGTCGACATCGCGAAGCTGTGGCCAGGAGGCGCGCGAGCGCCATTGGCGCTCGACCCGGCCAGGCAGGCTGCTGTCGGCGAGCAGGTCGACCTCGCCGGGCGCCATGCCCTGAGGAAGGTGCGCAGTCCAGTCTCTCATCCTCGCCGGAGCCTAGACATCCGGCATGCTGATGCGGCCCCTCCGGGTGTTCACGGAGTGGCGATCACTCCCACGGACAGTCCCACCCCGATCGGCCGGGGATGCTCGCTCTACTGACCGGTGAGTCCACACGCTCGCGCGACCCTCGCTGGCACTCGCCGGCGCAAGGTTCGCGCTATCCAGTTAGCACCGGCAGGCGGGCCAACGCTTCGCGACTGACGCGCTGGAGATCACGCAGGTAGTCGAGGTGCGCCTCCCAGGCTGGAACCTGATCAAGGTCCCGAGCCAGACGCAGCGTGTCGATGTGGGCATCGAGCAGCTCGTACACGAGATCAGTCAGATACCCGGTCGCCTGCGCCCCGTTGCCGTCTGGGTTCAGCACCTGCTCCTCGCTCCCGCTACAGCACCGCTGACAGGATGACCGGCGCCTCGGACGTATTCGGGATGGATGCGCCTCCCGCGGAGCCCGGGAGGCGACAGCCAGATGACGTCCTTGGCTAGCGGCGGCGGGCGCTGGCAGCAAGCCCAGGGTTCTGCCAGCCGCCATCATCGAGGTGCAGGTTCACCCCCGGTTGGACGACCTCATCGATCCGATCGAGCAGCTCGTCGGAAAGCTTCACGTCGGCCGCAGTCAGCTGTGACTCGAGGTGCTCCATCGTGCGTGGGCCGATGATCGCCGCGGTCACCGCCGGGTGGCGGATGACGAACGCGATCGACATCTCGATCAGGCTGATGCCGGTCTCGTCGGCCAGCTTCGCCAGCGCGTCCGCGACCTCGAGTTTTCGCTGGTTACCCGGCTGGGACAGGTCGTAGCGGCCGGGTATGCGATCCGCCCGGGTAGACCTCGGAATGTCCACGTCCTTCCGGTAGCGCCCCGAGAGCCAGCCGCCGCTCAGTGGGCTCCAGCTGATCACCCCCATCCGGTGACGCTGGCAGGTTGGAAGCACATCGGCCTCGATTCCGCGCGCCAGGAGCGAGTAGGGCGGCTGTTCGCACACGAACCGCTCGAGGCCACGTCGTTCGGACGCCCACTGCGCTTCGACGATCTGGCTCGCCGGGAACGTCGATGACCCGATGTAGCGCACTTTTCCGGCGTGGACCAGGTCGCTCAGCGCGCCGAGGGTCTCTTCGATGTCGGTATCGGCCTCCGGACGATGGATCTGGTAGAGGTCGATCCAGTCAGTGCGCAGGCGCCTCAAGCTGTCCTCGACCTCGCGGATGATCCAGCGACGCGAGTTGCCGAACTCGTTGGGGTCCTCCCCCATCGTCCCGTGGACCTTTGTCGCCAGGACGATGTTGTCCCGCCGGCCGCCCGCAAGCGCCTTGGCGACGATCTCCTCAGACTCCCCGCGGGAGTAGACGTCCGCGGTATCGATGAAGTTGATGCCCGAGTCAAGCGCTCGGTGGATGATCCTGACGCTCTCATCGTGGTCGGGGTTGCCCCACTCCCCGAACATCATCGCGCCGAGGCAGAGCGGGCTGACCTTTACCCCGGTGTGTCCAAGCGGTCGATAGTCCATGTGCTGACCGTACTAGGCACGGGATCCCCACCGACGAGTGGCGCCCGACCCGCGCGGGTGGCTCAGTGGAACGGAGCGGGAGCGCCTCACCGATGTCGTTGGTCAGGGCTGATGTGACGTAGACGGGCTCGGGCTCTGGAACTCCACCGGCGCGCGAGCCTCACCACGAGCTCTCGGGCACGATGATCCCTGAGCAGCTGAAGCTCACGCACGCGCCGGTCCTCAGCATGCAGCGGCTGAATGTTGTGACGCGCAGCGGCCAGCTCTCGGGGTCCCCGGGTTCGGGCTGCTCGACCTCGGCGGTTGTCAGGCGGGTCGGCCTCTTACGCAGGACCATTCGCCCGTGCGTCCCCGGGTGCGCTGCGTTCGTCTGATACTCGATGACCTCAAATGCGCGCCCCCGATGCGCGCGGACCCACCACTCGGAATGGATCCAGCGTCCGCCCTGGTTCCACGGTCGCCCGGCGCCGACCACGTTCATGCGCTCCGCAGCCGAAGTCGAGGGCCGCCGGGCGCTCCAGTCCCAATCCTTCGGCAAGCAGCTGCGGACACTGAGGCTGAGCGAGGCGCCGATCGCCTCGTACTGCTGCATCTGGTCCGGCCCGTCAGTGCTGCCGACACGTGTTGCGAGCTCAAGCGGCGGAACTGGTAACCGGGGTCCCGGCATCGGCAGCCAGCGTACCTGCGCCTACCTCGAAGGGCTGGACTAGGCCGGCGCGGCCCCAGGGACCCAGTTCGTCCCCGCCAGCGGCACCCGCGCCATCGCCGCCGCCTCGAGCGTCAGGGCCACAAGGTCCTCGGGCTCGAGGTTTCGCAGATGCGACTTTCCGCACGCCCGGGCGAGCGTCTGGGCCTCGAGGGTCATCGTCCGCAGATAGTTCGCGAGCCGGCGCCCTGCCTCAACCGGATCGAGGCGCGCGGCGAGCGCCGGATCCTGGGTCGAGATCCCAGCCGGGTCGAGCCCCGCCTGGTAGTCGTCGTAGTAGCCCGCGGCCGACCCGATCGCTCGGTACTCCTCGTCGTACTCGGGGGCGTTGTCACCGAGCGCGATCAGCGCCGCCACGCCGATCGACACCGCATCGGCGCCGAGGGCGAGCGCCTTTGCGACATCCGCACCGGTCCTGATGCCTCCGGAGACGATCAGCTGAACCTCCCGGTGCATCCCGAGGTCGACCAGCGACTGCACCGCCTGCGGGATCGCTGCCAGGATCGGGATCCCCACATGCTCGATGAACACGTCCTGGGTGGCCGCGGTCCCGCCTTGCATCCCGTCGAGCACGATCGCGTCAGCCCCGGCCTTGACCGCAAGCGCAACGTCGAAATACGTGCGCGTGGCCCCGACCTTGACGTAGATCGGAATCCGCCAGTCGGTGATCTCGCGCAGCTCTTCGATCTTGATCTCGAGATCGTCGGGCCCGGTCCAATCCGGGTGACGGCAAGCGCTTCGCTGGTCGATTCCGGGCGGCAGGTCGCGCATCTCTGCGACACGGTCTGAGATCTTGTGGCCGAGCAGCATCCCGCCGCCGCCCGGCTTGGCGCCTTGCCCGACTACAACCTCGATCGCGTCGGCGCGCCTCAGGTCGTCGGGGTTCATCCCGTAGCGAGATGGGAGCAGCTGGTAGACAAGGATCCGCGAGTGCTCGCGCTCCTCGGGCGTCATCCCGCCGTCGCCGGTCGTCGTGCTCGTCCCAAGCTCGGTCGCTCCGCGCCCCAGGGCCTCCTTGGCGGGACCGGAGAGCGCGCCGAAGCTCATCCCGGCGATCGTGATCGGGATCGCCAGGTGGATCGGCTCGCGCGCGTAGCGGGTCCCGATCGTTACGTCGGTGTCGCAGCGCTCGCGGTAGCCCTCGAGCGGATAGCGCGACACGCTCGCCCCCAGGAACAGGAGATCGTCGAAGTGCGGGACTCGCCGCTTGGCGCCGAAGCCACGGATGTCGTAGAGGCCCTCCCGCGCGGCACGCTGGATCTCGGC
>CATPAX010000138.1 GCA_955652215.1 uncultured Solirubrobacteraceae bacterium
GCGGGGCGGCGTTCCCGATCACGATCACGACGGCGATCGTCTCCCCAATCGCGCGACCGAGACCCAGCATCGCGCCACCGGTGATGCCGGAGCGCGAGTAGGGGAGGATCGCGATCCGGATCATCTCCCACCGCGTCGCGCCGAGCGCCAGCGCCGCTTCCTTGTGCTCGGCCGGAACGGTCGAGATCACCTCGCGAGCGATCGCGGAGACGATCGGAAGGATCATGATCGCGAGTATCAGTCCGGCGATGAAGTAGCTCGGTCCCGCCACGGTACCTCCGACGAACGGTAGGAACGAGAACGTGTTGGCCAGGAACTGCTGGAAGCCCTTCAGATGCGGGATCAGTACGAACACGCCCCACAGCCCGTAGACGACCGACGGCACGGCGGCGAGCAGGTCGACCAGCATCGCCAGTGGCCCGCGCAGTCGTCGCGGACATAGCTCAGTCAGATACAGGGCGGTGGCGACCGCGACCGGAACTCCGAGGACGAGCGCGATCGCGGACGTGATGAAGGTCCCAAGAAGCAGGGCCAGCGCGCCGAACGTGCAACCGGTATTGGTGGCAGTGGTGCACGCGGCACCCTGCTGCAGTTGCGAGACGTCCCAGTGGTTGCGGACGAAGAAGTTGAAGAAGCCGATGTGGCCGAACGCGTCCGACGACTGTCCGATCAGCCGCACGAAGAAGTATCCGATCAGCAGCAGAACGCCTGCCGCTAAGCCGCTCAGTCCCCACTGCAGCAGCTGATCCGGAAGGCGGCGCAGCGGCGACCGTCCGAAGACCGAGCGGTCGCCGCCAACGGTGGTGGAACTGGCCGCCAAGTCCGCCCCGACTACGACAGCGGGGCGCCGTTGCAGGTCAGCGAGCTCAGCTGTGCCTTGTCCTTGGAGATCAGCGAGGCGGGAAGCGGGGCGTATGAGAGCTGCTGCTCGATGCCCTGGCCTGCCCCCAGCCCGTAGGTGATGAACTTCTTGACCCCGAGGGCCACAGATTTGCTGACGCCGGCCTTGCACATGTCTTTGTAGACAATCAGGAATGTCTGCGAGACGATCGGGTACGCGGTCGGATTCGGGGAGTTGATGCTGCTAATGGCAAGGTTGGCGGGGACCTTGATCCCCACCGCCGCCGCCGAGGAGGCAGCGAGTGTCGGAAGGACATACGAGCCGGACGAGTTCTTCACCGACGCGTAGGTGAATCCGTTCTGCAGCGCGTATGCCTGCTCGACGTAGCCGATCGCGCCGGATGTCTGCTTAATGGTCGCGGCAACGCCGGCATTGCCCTTCGCACCGGTTCCGGTCGGCCAGTTGACGATCTTGTCGGGCTTGCCCGCCGCCGCCGTCCAGGCGGGACTGTAGTCGGACAGGAACGTTGTGAAGCCTTTTGTCGTCCCGGAGGAATCCGAGCGGTGCACGACCGTGATCGACGTGCTCGGGAGGCTCACGCCAGGGTTGAGCGCCTTGATCGCGGGATCGCTCCAGGTCTTGATCTTGCCGAGGAAGATGTTGGCGATCGTCGGGCCGTCGAGCTTCAGCCCGGACTTCACGCCCGAAAGGTTGTAGGAGACCGTGATGCCGCCGAACGCGATCGGGAACTCTGCCACGGGACCCTTCGCGGCCGCGATCTCAGACGACTTCATCGGTGGGTCACTTCCGGCGAAGTCGACCGTGCCCGCCTGGAGCTGGGCGATACCGGCTCCCGAGCCGGTCGCCTGGTAGTTCACCGTCAAGCCCTGCGAGGAGAGGTTGGATCCCCATTGCTGATATATCGGCGCGGCGAGGGTCGACCCGGCTCCATTGATGCTGGCCTCCGCGGAGCTCGAACCGCCGGAGCTGCTCGAACCGGACGACGCCGAGCCGCTGGTGCTGCTCGAGCTGCTGCTTCCGCACGCGGCTGCCCCCAGTGCGAGGGCACCGGTTACGACGAGCGCAGTCAAACTACTCATGTTCCTCATAGAAGTACTCCTTCTGTTGTTCAGATCGGCCAGCCTCGCAGCGCCGAACGACGGAGTTGTTATCCGGTTGTGACCGACTGTGCGCGTTCGATGAAGCCTCGGACGAGCATTGTGCGAAGGCCGAGACTGAGAGCAGCGAGGACGTCCGCAACCGGCTTGGTGCAGCGCACACGCGCCCGAGTTTCGTCCTCCGGCAGCGCGAGAATGACTCAGATCCGCGAGCCAGTTGTGACCGAGTTGTGAAGAGATTGTTTTTATCCCTGGCGGGGCCCGTTTCTGGGCGCCGAAGGTCACAACTTGATCACGATTTAGCTGCATTCCGCGTGTAGGTTCACGCCCGCCGGACCCGCCCTCCACCGTGGCGGCGTGGTCACTCGGCGTACCCACTGGACGTCAATCACCGGAGGAATGCGATGCCCGAAACTCAAGCGCCCGAACGCGGTCGGCGTCTCCGATCCCGTGCCCGCGCATACACCGCAGGGTTAGCCGCCATGGGAATCGGGGTCTTGTGCTGGGCGCAACCAGCCGCTGCGGCAGCGGTGAAGCCGACCGTCCCGGCCGGCTTCACGATCACCAAGGTGGCGGACGCACCCAAGGGCGCCGCGAACTGCGACGACCTGGCATTCCTGGACGGGAACCTGTTCATGGGCTGCCAGAACAAGACGCTCAGCAACGGCGGGGGTGGCAACAGCACGCTGGTTGAGTTCTCGCCCGCCGGGGCGGTTCTCAACACCTGGTCGATCAAGGACAAGATCGACGGCCTGGGCGCCGACCCGCTCAAGCACTACGTGATCGTGACCCTCAACGAGGATGCCAACACTCATCTGGCCACGATCACCCCGTCAGCTCCCGCCGGCCAGCAGGTCACGTACTACACCTATTCACCTGATCCACGCGGTGCTTCGACCCCGACCGCGCTGCGCACCGGCGGGGGTACCGATCAGGTCAGCGTCGACAGCGCCGGGAATATCTTCATAACTGGTTCCCACGCCGGCACGCCGACCGGCACGGCCGTGTTCAAGGTTGTCTTGACGCCGCCGACCAGTCCAGGCGGCACCGGCACTGCGACGCTGAGCCCGACGTTCCTCGACAACGCCACCGCGGCCAACGGGAACACCGGCTCCGGGACGGTGAAGCTGGCGCTGGGAGACGTCGACTCGGGCGCGATCGTCCCGCAGAGCAGCCCGCGGTTCGGCGGCAGCTATGTGATCACCGATCAGACGGCATTGGCAATGGTGTTCTCGAGCAACATCTTCAAGGGCACCGGCGTCACCGTGCTGAAGACTCCATTCGGGCTTGACGACCTCCTGTGGACAACCTCGAGCTCGGGCACTCTGTATGTAGTGGACAAGGGGCCCACGGTCATTTTGCCGAAAGTGTCCCCCTCGGCCCTCTGGAAAGTCACGGGTCCCTTCGTCAAGAACACTGTGCTGGCGTCAAACGACGGCGTGGGCGATCAGGTGGTCAGCGTGAACCTGACCAACGGAAACCTGACGTCGTTCGTCCGGCACCTGAATACGACCAAGGGTCTCGTGTACGTGGATGCGTCAGGAACGCAGACGCAGCTGCCGCTCAACGGGGCCGCGCCGGCGGCGACCGCCAAGCCGGCGAACCCCACTAC
>CATPAX010000139.1 GCA_955652215.1 uncultured Solirubrobacteraceae bacterium
CGCGGTGCGCCTGAGCGCCACCTCCGCGCCGTCGTCCGGGCGCTCGGCCGCGACATCCTCCGGATCCGCAGTCAGCGCCGCAAGCCGGCTACGCTGGCGAAGCTCGTCGAGTGCCGCGTTACGGGCGATCCCGAACAGCCACGCGCGCTCCTCGCCGCGGCGGCGATCGAACGTGCGCCGGCGCCTGTAGGCTCGCTCGAAAGCGAGTTCGGTGACGTCCTCGGCGGCAGCGGGATCGCGTAGCAGCGTCGCCACATACCCGTACAGATCGTCCCGGCTCGACCGGTAGAGGTCCTCGAAGCGCTGCCATTCATCCTGCTTAGGCGAACTCACCGGCGCCGTCGCGGTCTCGGTCACACCCGCACTACGTCCCGGCCCCGCGCTCATCACACCTCGGTATTTTCCACCGGGTGCCGAGGAAATTGGCCGTCTGTGCGATTGCAGCAACGATGCTTGCAGCCGCGCCACCGGATGCCCTCGCCAGCGCAGGGCCCACCCCCGCTCAAATCCGGGCAGCGGTCGAGCGCGCCAAGCACTCCGAGCAGCTGTGGACGACGGTCAACGTCTGTAACACCTCCGCGAATCCCGACCGGATCGGAATCCGCGGACAGATGCCCGCTCTCGGGTTCTCCGCCCGACTGTCGATCACGATCCAGGTGGATTACTGGGATGTCGCGGCCAAGGCGTTCCGGCCTGTTCCCGGGCCGACCGGGCATGCCAAGGCCAACCTCGGCACTGTGCTCGACGGATTCGAGCAGGGCGGCCACACGTTCCAGTTCCCGGCCGGCACCGGGCTCTTGAGCGGGACGATCACATTCCAGTGGCGGCGTGGCGGCAAGGTGATCGGGCACGCCACCAAGCTCGCCACCGGGGGCCACCGTGGCGTGGGTGGCGGTGACCCCGCGCACCACAGCGGGGCCACCTGCACGATCAGCTAACGCGCTACCCCTGGCATCCCGGGCACCAGTAGGTCGTGCGGTTGGCATCGCCCTGCCCCCTGGCGAGGAGCCGTGTCCCGCATCGCGGGCAGGGCATCCCCGAGCGGCCGTAAACCCGCGGCTTGATCGTCCGGTGCCCCTCTGTGGCTGAGCGAAGCATCCGCGGGCGAACCCGATCGATGATCAACGATGCCTGCTCGTCCGATACCTCTCTGACCTGCCTCCAGGGATCGATTTCGGCCTCCCAGCAGCCCTCGGCTTTCCAGACGTTCCCGATCCCCGCGACGTTGCGCTGATCGAGCAGCGCGTCGCCAATCGGCCTGGTCTGATCGTCGGAGCGCAGCCGGGCCAGAAACCGGGCGGTGTCGAAGGCCGGTGCGAGGACGTCGGGACCCAGCGCAGCAAGCCGCTGATTGAACCTGGTCCGGCCCTCGGTGATGAGCTCGAGCAGCGGCCCGTCGAACTCGACTACCTCGGCGTCTCCGCGTCGCAGCACGATCCAGGCGCGTCGCTGTGAGCGCCCCCAGCGCCGCCCTCCGCGATAGACACCCCAGACCCCGACCATCCCGAGATGAGAGTGGAGTACCAGCCCGCCCTCGAAGCGCAGGAACAGGTGCTTGCCATGCGTGTCGACGCTCCGGACGGCGCGTCCGCGCAGGCGATCGGGCCAGCGGTCGAGCGCGTGCCTCGGATGCGGCGTTTCGATCTCCTCCGGGACGTAGCCCTCGAGGACCGGCCGGATCCGGTTGGCCGCGTACGCGATCGTGTCGCCCTCGGGCACTGGACGTCAAGCGGTCAGGGTCAGACGCCGCGGGCCTTCGTGGAACCCGAGCGCCAGCAGGTGCGGCGTGAGCGCCGAACCGAGGGCCGGCTGGCCGTCGACCTTTTCGAGCGCAAGCCGCTTGATCGCTCCCTCGCGAACCCGCTCGACGAGCGCCCCGAGCGCCTTCTGCACCCGCGGATCAGCGGCCGGCACAAGCGTCTGCAGCGCCCGCCCGCCGCGCTCGAGGTAGACGATCGGCTCGCCCGCGATCAGGGCCAGGTACGCGCCGGCGACGCGTGAGGGCCGCCGGGTCTCATGAAGCGCGGGCCAAGGCAACGCCACGCCGTAGGGCTGCGCAGGGTCAACTGCGCTGAGCACAGTCGGCCGCTCCGGATCGGCCGCCTGCGCGCGGAGCCGTTCAACCGCGCCGGGGAGCGCGAACTGTGCTCCGCCAAGACCCTCGACGAAGTACCCGCGGCGCGCGATTCCGAGCGTCTCGAGCTGGCAGAGCTCCGGGTAGATCGCGGCAAACCCGCCCGGGACCCCTTCCGCCAGCACCAGCTCGCGGGTGAGGATCCCGTAACGCTCGAGTAGAAGCTCTGCGACGGTGCGCCGGCGCACCGTCGGTTCGACGACGGCACGGAACAGCGGCGCGGTCAGCGACCAGCGTCCCTGTACCTGCGCCGAGGCGGCCGGCCGGTTGCGCCCGGAGAAACGCCGGCCGCGGCCGGCACGAAGGCGGTCACGCTGCGCTCTGGCCAGCGTCAGCCGGGGCGCCCTGAGCGGCGCGAACGCGTCGTTGGTCGCCTGCCCAGCCCAGGCCAGATCCCACAACGCCTCCTGGAGGTCCTCTGGCACCAGGTCGACGTCGGAGAGCAGGTCGGTGAAGAAGCAAGCGCCGGCAGCCAGCCGCTCCCTGACCGCTTGATGATTGGCTGACTCGGGGAGGGCGCCCTTAAATGGCGGCGGCCCAAGCAGCTCCAGATCCTCGCGGAAGTACAGCGCCACCCGTCCCGAGCTACGCCCTAGGGCTCCACCACCGATCCACACCAGCTCGCCGCTAGAGCACAGCTGGTCCATCCAGCTAGGCGAGTATGCCCCCACGCGCCGGGGCAGCACGTCGCGCTCCCACGCCTCGGCGGGCAGCGCAAGCCCCTGGAGCGGCAGCAGGGCCTCGCGGAGACGGTCGACTCCGGCGCCGCTCGGGGAATGGCGGTCGACGTTCTGCCATGCCGGCAGGAAGCGGGCGAGCGTCGCGTGGTCAACCGGTTCGATCTCCTTGCGAAGCACCGCAAGCGAAGCACGCCGCAAGCGGCGTAGGACCTCGGGGTCACACCACTCTCGCTCAGAGCCGCCTGGACGAAGCTCGCCGCGGACGAGTCCGCCCTCGGCCTCGAGCTCTCCGAGAGCCGCTGAGAAATCGATGCAGTAGCGCGCGCGTAGGTCAGTCGTGGTGAACGGCCCGTGGGTCGCTGCATACCGGCGGGCCAGCCGGACGAGTGGGTTCGGTACATCCTCGAGGAACACCGCGGGCAGCCCTCCGGGCGGAGCGACGCCGAGTGCATCCCGGTAGAGCCCGGCGTCAGCCGCGTCGATCCATCGCTCCTCGCCCGCCAGTCGAATACGGATCGCCCGGCGCTGCGCTTGCAGCTGATCGAGCATCCGCCCGGCGTCGAGGCCAGCCGTCGTACGGGCCGCCGCTTCGGCGACTCTCAGATCACCAATCGTGCGCAGAACGTCGTGCAAACCGTCGGGGCCTGTTGCCTTGCGTAGCTCGGAGAGGAACTGAAGATCGTCCTCGACCTGGGCCAGCGCTCCCGGGTCGATCAGATCCCGCAGTTCCTCCTGTCCGAGCAGCTCCCGAAGCAGGTCGCGGTCGAGCGACAGGGCCGCCGCCCGTCGCTCGGCATTCGGAGTGTCGCCCTCGTACATGTATGCCGCGACGTAGTCGAACAGGAGGGAAGAGGCGAACGGGGACGCGGTGGCTGTCTCAACCTCGACGAGCGAGATCTCGCGGCGGTGGAGCTTCGTCATGAGCTCCACCAGCCCGGGGACGTCGAGCACGTCCCTCAGGCACTCGCGATATGTCTCGAGCACGACCGGGAACTGGCCGTACTTCTTTGCCACCTCGAGCAGCGATTGCGACTTCAGACGCTGCTGCCAGAGCGGGGTGCGCTTCCCCGGCCGGGCGCGAGGGATCAGCAGGGCCCGCGAAGCGTTCTCGCGGAAGCGGGCGCCGAACAGTGCGCTCGAGCCGAGCTCGGCGACGATCAGGTCTTCGAGCTCGTCCGGCTCGACCATGACGAGCTCGGTCCCCGGCGGCTCGTCGGCGTCGGGTAGGTGGACGATGATCCCGTCGTCTGAGTAGATCGTGTCGGACTCGAGTCCGAGCTGTTCCCGGATCCTTGCGCTCAGTGCGAGCCCCCAGGCCGCGTGCACCCGTCCTCCGAAGGGACTCAGAACGCACAAGCGCCAGTCACCGATCTCGTCGCGGAAGCGCTCGATCACGATCGCCGTGTCTGATGGGATGACGCGGGTTGCCGCCTGCTGCTCGCGCAGGAACTCAACCAGATTCTTGGCCGCGCGCCGATCGAGGTCGTACTCCGATTCGAGCTCCTCGGGCGAGCGGTCGACGGCCCAGCGGGCGAACGCCCCGATCGCCTCGCCAAGCTCGCGCGGCCGGCCCATGCTGTCGCCCTTCCAGAACGGGACTGCGCCGGGCAGCCCAGGAGCCGGCGTGACGATCACGCGATCGCGACCGATCTCCTCGATTCGCCAGGTGCTGGCGCCAAGCAGGAATGTCTGACCCGGGCGCGCCTCATAGACCATCTCCTCGTCGAGCTCGCCGACGCGCCTGCCGTCTGGCAGCGTGACCATGTACAGGCCCCGATCGGGGATCGTGCCCGCATTGGTGACCGCAAGCTGGCGAGCGCCGGGTCGGGCCCGAATCGTCCCACCCAGCCGGTCCCAGACAATCCGCGGCCGCAGCTCGGCGAACTCGGTCGAGGGATAGCGCCCGTCGAGCATGTCGAGCACGTTCTCCAGCTGGCCCCTGCTGAGCTCGGCGTAGGAGTGCGTGCGGGTGACGAGCGCATGTAGCTCCTCCACCGCAATGGGGGACTCCTCGGGCGCGGCTGCGGCGATCGCCACGATCTGCTGGGCCAGCACGTCGAGCGCGTTTCGGGGGACCACGGTCGTCTCGATCGCCGCCTCGCGCATGCGCTTGGCGACCACCGCGCACTCGAGCAGGTCGCCCCGGAACTTGGGGAAGATCCGCCCGCGGCTGACCTCCCCGACCGAGTGGCCGGCTCGCCCGATCCGCTGGAGTCCGCGCGAGACCGACTTCGGTGACTCCACCTGGATCACAAGGTCGACCGCGCCCATGTCGATCCCCAGCTCGAGTGACGATGTCGCGACCAGGCACGGAAGCTCGCCTGCCTTCAGCAGCTCCTCGACGACGGTCCGCTCCTCGCGCGCCATCGAGCCGTGGTGAGCCCGCGCGACCTCGCGCTCCGCCAGATCGTTCAGCCGCAGCGCGAGTCGCTCAGCGCCGCGGCGATTGTTGACGAACACGATCGTCGAGCTGTGAGCGTCGATCAGCTCGAGAAGCTCTGGGTAGATCGCCGGCCAGATCGAGCGGCGCGTGGCCTCCCCGCCCGCAAGTGGGTCGAGCTCAGGGGCAGGCGTCGCATCGGGCTCGACCATCGACTCGACAGGGACATGGATCCGCAGGTCGAGCTCCTTGCGTACGCCGGTGTCGACGATCCGGCAGGTCCGCCTGGGGCCGACCATGAATCGCGCCACTTCCTCGAGCGGGTTCTGCGTGGCCGACAGCCCGATTCGCTGGGGGTCCCGGCCGGCGGCCCGGGTCAGCCGCTCGAGCGTGAGCGCGAGGTGCGAGCCGCGCTTGGTCGGAGCGACGGCATGGATCTCATCGATGATCACCCAGCGCGCGTCCTCGAACAGCGATTGCGAGCGGCCCGTCAGCATCAGATACAGCGACTCGGGCGTGGTTATGAGGATGTCTGGAGGGTGTCGCAGCATTGCCTGGCGCTC
>CATPAX010000140.1 GCA_955652215.1 uncultured Solirubrobacteraceae bacterium
CGGGCCGCTGCTTGTGAAGTTCCGCCGGGGGGAGACCGAGTACGGGATCGGCCCCTTGCCCTTCGGGGGGTACGTGAAGATCAGCGGGATGAACCCCCATGAGGAGCTACCGCCGGAGGTTGTGCCGCGCGCTTACTACAACCAACCTGTATGGAAACGCGTGGTCGTGATTTTGGCGGGACCCGCGGTCAACCTGCTGATCGCGTTCGTGCTGTTGACCGCGGTCTATCTCTCGGTGGGAATCACCGTCACCTCGCACGGTCAACCCGTTGCGAGCCGCGCGGTGGCGAGCGGCCAGCTGCTGGCGCCGGCGTCGTCGTTCCTCAGGGCCGGAGATCAGCTCGTCGCGGTCGACGGCCGATACCACATCCCGGTCGAGCAGATCACCAAGGAGATCTCGCGACACCGCTGCGCGGGGAGGCCGGTCGCGGGTTGCAGGGCCAGCACCCCTGTATCGCTCGTCATCCGGCGCGGAAACAGGCTGTTGTCGTTCTCGGCCTATCCGCGCTACGACGCAGCTAGCGGCCGCATGCGGATCGGCTTCGCGTTCGCGGCGGAGGTCCGGTCACCTGGTGTCGGAGGGGCTGCAGGACAGGCCATTTCGCAGATGTGGTACGCCACCCACACGACGGTGAGCGCAATCGCACGGATCTTCGAGCCGAAGGTCCGCAGCCAGATACACGGAGTCGTCGGGGTGTTCACGGTCACCCAGCAAGAGTTTTCGTTCGATACCACTGCCGCGCTGTACACGCTGGCGTTGATCTCGCTGGCCCTTGCGGTCGTCAATCTGTTCCCGTTCCTGCCGCTCGATGGCGGCCACGTCTTCTGGGCGCTGGCGGAGAAGGTGCGAGGGCGCCGGATCCCGTTCGCGACGATGGAGCGCGCCGGGGCTGTCGGGTTCGTCCTCATCTTGGTCCTGTTCGTGATCGGGCTGAGCAACGACATCTCGACGCTCACCGGCAACGGCTTCCCAACGAGATGATCTCCGCCAGAGCTCGGGCTCTGCGGTAGGCTGAGCGGCGAGGAGACTGAGGGTGAGCACGACAGTCGCGCCAGCGCAGGACCGAGCGGTCGACGCGCCAACCGTCACCGAGGCGCTGCGCCGCACAGCGGCAAGCCACCCGGAGATCGTCGCGGTGCGGACCTCCGATGACAGCGTCGCGTTGACCTGGTCCGAGCTTCTCTCGCGAGTCGACGCGTTTGCGGGCGGCCTGGCGAAGCTCGGAGTCTGTCGCGGCGACACCGTCGCCATCATGCTGAGCAACAGGCCCGAGTTTCACCTCGGCGACCTGGCCGCGGCGATGCTCGGGGCGACCCCGTTCTCGATCTACACGACGTATCCCGCCGATGAGATCCGCTACCTGATCAGCGACGCTGGGACGAAGGTGGCGATCGTCGAGCAGGCCTTCCTGGCTCCGATTCTCGAGGTCCAGCGCACGCTACCGCAGCTGGAGCACGTGATCGTCGTCGACGGCGATCCGCCATGCGAGGCCCTCTCGCTGGCTGAGGTCGAAGGCTCCAATCCCGAGTTCAACGTGGTTGGCGCTGCTGCGGCCGTCGGTCCCAATGACGTGCTGACATTGATCTACACCTCAGGTACGACCGGGCCACCGAAGGGTGTTCAGCTCTCGCACCACAACGTGATGTTCTCGGCGAAGGCGATCGAGCAGCTGATCGAGATGGACCCGGGTGCACGGCTGATCTCGTGGCTCCCCGCGGCACACATCGCCGAGCGCATGGCGCACCACTACATCCCGACGATCTACGCGGGCACCGTGACCTGCTGCCCGAACCCGCGCGAGGTCCTGTCTTATCTGCCGCAGGTCCGGCCGAGCTGGTTCTTCGCTGTTCCGCGAATCTGGGAGAAGCTAAAGGCAGGGCTCGAAGCGATGCTCGCCGCTCAGCCCGAGGAGCAGCGCAAACCGGTGCAGGACGGGCTGGGCGCATCGATCGAGCGCGTCCGGCTCCTCCAGCGGCGTGAACCGGTCCCGGCGGACCTCGAGGCCAGCGTCGCCGCTGCGGATGAGCACATGTTCTCCAAGTTCCGAGAGATGCTGGGACTCGACAAGGCGAAGATCGTGAACGTCGGGGCAGCTCCAACCGCCGTCGACGTGCTCGAGTTCTTCCATGCCCTCGGGATCGAGCTGGCGGAGCTGTGGGGGATGTCCGAAACCTGCGGGTTCGGCGCCACAAACAGGCGTGGAGAGGTGAAGATCGGCACGGTCGGGAAATCAGCGCCCGGGGTCCAGATCAAGATCGCTGCGGACGGCGAGCTGCTGTGTCGGGGGGAGTTCGTGATGCTGGGGTACCGCAACCAGCCCGACAAGACGTCTGAGGCCATCGACTCAGACGGCTGGCTGCATACCGGCGACATCGGCGAAATCGACGAAGAGGGCTACGTCAAGATCGTCGACCGTAAGAAGGAGATCATCATCAACTCGGCCGGCAAGAACATGTCGCCGGCCAACATCGAGGCAGCGATCAAGTCGGGCAGTCCGCTGATCGGGCAGGCGGTGTGCATCGGCGACGGCAGGTCCTACAACACGGCGCTCGTCGTCCTCGACGGCGATTTCGCGCCGGGGTGGGCCGAGCAGCAAGGCTTGGTCGGTAGGTCGCTGGAAGAGCTTGCGGCCGAGTCGGAGATCCGTGCGGCGGTACAGGCCGGCATCGACGAGTCCAACTCCCACCTCGCACGCGTCGAGCAGATAAAGAAGTTCACGATCGTGCCGGGGGATTGGCCTCCCGGCGGTGACGAGCTGACCCCGACGATGAAGCTCAAGCGCACCCCGATCTCCGCCAAGTACAAGGCGGAGATCGAGGCGATGTACTAGTCCCGCGGCTCCGCGCGTTATTTCAGAAGGTCCGAGAACTAGCCTGAGGCGGCGAACACGACCACGTTGCTGAAGCTCGTGCCGTCCGCCTGGTAAGCGAAGCAGCCAGACGTGCGGATCCTCGTGAACGACAGCCAGGCGCGCCCGCCTCCCGGTGCAGGTGGAGAACTACTTCCGGGAGCCAGCAGCTGGAGCTCGTCGTACGGCGTGCGACCCTCGCCGAATCCGACTGCGCCCGGACCACTGATGCGGCGCCCTCGGATCAGCACCGGGCCGGTATAGGCCGCCGACGAGACCCACGTGACTCTGGCCGCTTTCCAGGCGCTTCCGATGAAAGGCGCCATCGCCAGTCGGGGCGACCCGAGCGGATGGACAGGGCCGCCGCTGGTGGAGACTGGACACCGACCGCCGGGGGACACGTGGGGAAGATGAAGCGAACGGCGCAGCGCCGCGGGAATCGCGCCGCTGCACTGGCTCGAGCACAGCTCGTAGGTCGCGTAACCGGTCGTAGCCGCTAGGCCGATGGGCGGGGGAGGTGTTCCGGCGGGTGTTGGCGGGGGCGCGTTTTGCACCGTTGCGCGGGTCGTCGTCGAGCTGGTCTGGGCTGGGGCCTTGCGCCTCTGGCGCTTGTGCGGGCGCTTCTTGGGGGCAGGTTGGCTCGTGGAGGTACTCGCTACGGCAGTCGTCGCCGTGGAGGTCGACGACGGGGTGCTCTTGGAGGTGGAGCCGCCACCACAACCCCCTAGAGCGGCGGCCAGGGCGATCCCCGCTCCGATCAAGCGCGCGTGGACGGACATCGGAGGCAACCGTACCGAAGGCCCTGCCGGAGTTCGTCGTAGCGGCGCTAGTGAAGCGTGATCTGGACGTCGCGGCTCATCGCGACGGCCGGCCCGAACGGCACCAGCGTTGGATCGGTCGACGGGTAGGTCCACATCACCCTGACCGTGCCACTGCCGGGGAAGACGACGGAAGCGTCGAAGTAGCACCCGCTGGTGCTCGTGACGGTCACCGGCTGAACCGTCGTGAACGGTCCGCCGCTGCTCGGCTGGAACTGGATGTCCACCTGCTGCGGCTGGCCGGTGTCGAGGGCTGCGAGCGGCGCCGGTCGCGCGCATCCCCAGACGTGCAGTTTGCTCCCGTTCGAAGCTGAGGTGACCGGTAGGTACAGCGGCATTCGCCAGGCCGCGTAGGTCGGTTTTGGCTTCCCGTTGTAGCTGATCAGGCCGCTGGCGAAGCCGCCCCAGTCGGTTGCCCTGGTCGCAGGCAAGGCGTCAGTCAGGAGGTATTGGTTGAAGCTCATCATTCGAGGGTCATGCCAGGAGAGGTACTCGGCCCAGTTCAGGTAATACGCGGCCTTGGTCTGTGAGACCCATGGATAGCGTTGGTTTCCTGGCTCGAGCTGGTTGTCGTGCTTTGGCGGGCTGGTGATGTAGCCGTACTCGGTGTTGTAGATCGGGAAGCGCTTGTGGGAGCCGTAGGCCAGCTGGATACGGTCGAGGCCACGCTCAAATCCGCCGATCTCGCCGAGCGTCGAGTAGTCCGGATCGGGCTGCTGCTCGTGGTTTGGCGGGTACCAACGCATGTAGGGGTGGTCCGACACGCCGCTGGCCTTGAACAGTGCTGGGTGCTGGGCCGGGAACTGTCGCGAGGCCGCGGCGGTGGTGGGGCATCCGCGCAGCCTGGCGGCCGCGCCACGCAGCGGTCGGTAGCGCGAGTCGAGGCAATAGAGGTTTCGCAGGAAGTGCAGCGGCTTCATGCCCGAGAAGACGCCCCACTTCGTCGTGCCTCGAGGCGCGAACTCTCCGAAGACGATCGTGTCGTGGCTGTGCCCGGTCGCCATC
>CATPAX010000141.1 GCA_955652215.1 uncultured Solirubrobacteraceae bacterium
ACTGTCGTTCAGGGTACGGCCACGCATAAATGCGAGCGGCGCCACCTCGATCACTCCGCGCTCGAGGTGCTGCGCCACCCGGTCGGCCTCGAGCATGTCGTGCAGGGCATCGAACAACGGGCGCAGGTAGGGGTCGACCTTTGCCATGAGGTCGCCGGGCAGGAAGCCGAGCCGCTCGCCGGCCTCGACGGCCGGTCGCGTGAGGATGATCCGGTTGACCTCGCGCCTGCTGAGCGCGGCCGCGGCGAGCGCCACCGCCAGGAATGTCTTGCCGGTCCCAGCGGGCCCGATCCCGAAAGTGATCGTGTTCTGCCGGATCGAGTCGACGTAGCGCTTCTGGTTGAGCGTTTTCGGCGCCACCTTCGTGGTCGCGTGGCGCCACACCACGTCCTCGAGAATCTTGGCCGGCGACTCATGGTGGTCAAGCGCGCGGGTTACCACCTCGATCGTTCCCTCCGCGATCTCGTGCCCCTGGGCGATCAGTTCGGAGAGCTCACCGACGACGGCCGCCGCAGCCTCGACCGCCTCGGCCTCGCCGTCGAGCGTGAGCACGTTGCCACGCAGGAACACGTCGCAGTCCAGGTGGCCCTGAAGCGTGCGGAGCACGGCATCCCCGCTTCCCGCCAGCTCCGCGGCGATCGCATTGTCGAGCTCAATCTGCTTACGCACTAGTGTGCCGTCCGGTAATTGGGTGCATGGAGCGCGAGGCCCGGGGGCCGCCAGGCAAGGACGCAGAAACCGACGCGCAGCAGCGCTGCGCGAGGTTTCGAGGACGCAGCATGGCGGTCATCCGGGACCGCGATACATGTGCCCTAATTGCCGGACGGTGCACTAGCGCCGCCTAGGACCCGAGGACCTCGCGCACGCGCGCGGATACCCGCTTGCCCTCAGCCCGCCCTGACGCCCTGGCCATCGCTGCCTTCATCACCTGGCCCATGTCCTTGGGCGAGCTGGCCTGTGTCTCGGCGATGGCTGCGTGGACGATCGCGTCGAGCTCCTGGTCGCTGAGCTCTGAGGGCAGATAGTGCTCAATGATTCGCGCCTCCGACTCCTCCTGGCTAGCCAGTTCCGGACGACCCCCGTCACGGAACTGCGTCGCGGCCTCGAGCCTGCGCTTACGCTCGCGCCGCAGAACCGCCATCTCGTCGGTACTTCCGTCCTTGGCCGCTTTCTGTAGCTCGGAAAGGACCAGCCGCAGGGCGCCCGCCCGCTCCCGGTCGCGGGCTTTCATCGCGCCGGTCATGTCGGCGCGCACCTGATCGATCAAGGTCAACATAACTCAGGATATCCCGGGCGCCAGCGGCTCACACCGGATGCCGTCGGCGTGGAGCTCCATGCAGCCAGCCGCGACAATTTCGCCTCGGCACCCAGCCTTGGCAGGCAGGTAACAGCGCGTGTAGTCGGCCGTGTAGCCCGAGCACTGGCTGTCCGCGACCTTGTCGATCAGCACGTGCTCGTGCTTGCCCAGCTTCCGCAGGCGGTGGTGGCGCGAGCGTACTTCGGATTGGCCACGCATCCGCTGCGAGCGGTCCTTCTTCGCCGCCGGCGGCACCCGATCGCCGAGCGCCTCCGCCACGGTTCCGGGGCGTGGCGAGTACGAGAACGTGTGAACGCGAGTGATCCCCGCGGCGTCAACCGCTGCAAGCGTGCGCTCGAACGCGGCCTCGTCCTCGGTCGGAAAGCCGACGATCACGTCCGTGGTGATGTTGACTTCAGGGATCGCACGTCTCAGAGCGGCGACGTGGTCAAGGTACTCGGCAGCGGTGTAGCGCCGTCCCATCGCCCGCAGCACGCCGTCGTCGCCCGACTGCATCGGGATGTGCAGATGGGGGCAGATCTTCGGCTCCTCCGCGAGTGCGCGGAGGAGCGACTGCTTGACGTGAATGACCTCGACGCTCGAGAGCCTGACGCGCTGGACGCCCTCGACGCTGGCGGCCTCACGCATCAGGTCGCCGAGCTCGAGCCCGCGCTCGGGGTCCCGGTAGTCGCCGACGCTGATCCCGGTCATCACGACCTCGGGTTGACCGCCGGCGACTCGGCGCCGAACCTCGGCGAGGACCCCACTCGCCGGGCGCGATCGCGCGCCTCCCCTGACCGTCGGGATGATGCAGTAGGCGCAGTGGCAGTCACAGCCATCCTGGACCTTGACGAACCCACGGGTGCGCGCCCCATCGTCATGCATCCGAAGGGGCGGCTGGTTCTCGAGGTCGATGCACGCTCCGAGGGCACCGGCCATCCGTTGTGCCACGTCTTCGGCGCTCCCGACGAAAGTGCTCACCCGCTGATCGATCTCCGCGAAGCGCTGAGGGATCAGGTTCACAGCGCAGCCGGCCACGTAGACGTCGCTCGCGGCGTTCAGCGAGCGCCTGACCGCCTGCCGAGACTTGGCCTCCGCTTCGCTGGTTATGCAGCAGGTGTTGATGACGTGAAGCTCGGCCTCGGCCTCGGGCACCTCGCGGTGTCCCGCCTCGAGCAGCGACCGGCGAGCGGCCATCGCGTCCGCCTGCGAGACCTTGCAGCCCAGGAATTTGACGGCGAAGGTGGTCATGCCCGGCGAAGCTACTCCGCCAACCGCGGCGGTTGGGCGAGCTGACCGAGCTCCGCGGTGTCGCGGTGAAACCAGAAGTCGAGGGTCCAGTCGGCGATCAGCCGCGCCTTCCGGCGAAAGCCGGGGATCCAGGCGAGGTGGTAGAAGCGCCCGATCACCCACGCCGGGAAGCCCTTCACGTGAATGCCGAGGATGCTTGCCACGCCCTCCTGCCGCCCCAGTTCGGCGAATGCCCCAAGCGTCTTGAAAGTGAAGGGCCTCAGCTCGCCGCTGCCGGACATCACCGCCGCGATGTTTTCTCCCATCAGCCTGGCTTGCCGGATCGCGTGCTGCGCCGTTGGGGGGCAAAAACGCCCGGGGCGCGCGGGATCGGGAACTCCTGCGATGTCTCCGAGCGCCCAGATGTCGTCATATCCATCGACGCGCAGTTCGGCGCTGCATTTGACCCGGCCTTCGCTGATGGGGAGCCCAAGCCGCTCGGCCACAGGGTTGGCCTTGACTCCCGCAGTCCAGCAGACCGTCCGGCCAGGGATCTTCTCACCGGTCGAAAGGCTCACAGCCCTGTCGGTTACCTCGGTGACCTGCGTCTCGAGCTTGATTTCTACCCCTCGCTGCTTGAGAAGCTCCGCCGTAAACTCAGCCAGCTCGGGCTTCATCTCCTGCATGATCCGCGGCGCGGCATCGATCAGCACCCAGCGCATTCCCGCCTCGCGGCACCGCGGGTAGTAGTGGCGCAGCGCGTCGGTCGCGTAGTCATGCAGCTCTGCCAGCCCCTCGAGGCCCGCGTAGCCGGCGCCGACGAACACGAACGTCAAGTGCTCGCGGCGAAGCTCCAGATCGTGGAGCTCCTCGGCTGACTCGAGCTGGCGGACCAGCCGGTTGCGCAGGGTGATCGCGTCTCCGAGCGTCTTGAAGCCGATCGCATGTTCGACGAGCCCGGGGATCGGGACCGTCCGCGACACCGACCCGAGTGCCACCACCAGCTGGTCGTAGCGCACGCGGATCGAAGCGCCGCTGAGCACCATTACCTCGATCTCGTGGTTCGAGGGATCGCCCCCGGTGACCCGGCCGAGTCGCAGTTCGGTTCGCTTGAGCCGCTCGCGCAGCGGCACAACCACGTGGCGCGGTTCGAGGGTTCCCGCTGCCGCGCCGGGCAGCAGCGGCGTGTAGAGCAGGTAGTTGACGTCGTTGACGATCGTGATCCGGACGTCGTCAGGCAGGGTGCGCTCGAGTGCCTTGGCGGCGTAGTAGCCGCCAAATCCGCCTCCAGCGATGACGACATGACGTGATGCCACCGGCCGAATCTACCCCCGGTCGGAGCTGGCGAACAAGATCGCCGCCCATTCCCCGCTCTGGCGGCGCTCGGACTCGAGGAGTCCGCGAGCGGCAAATGCGCCGCTCACCTTCTCGCATTCGGTAGTGAGCAGGCCGCCGGCGATGAGTCGCTCCGGCACCGGCCCGAGCTGCCGCGCATAGTCGAGGAGCAACGGCGCCAGCAGGTTCGCCGCCACTGTCCGGGCCTGCGGCATCGCATCACGACGGAGGTCTCCTCGCAGCACCTCGACCTGCACTGAGTTCCGCCTGGCGTTCTCGGCCGCCGCCTCGATGCTCGCGGGCTCGTTGTCGAGCGCCATGACCGGCCCCCAGCCAAGCGTCGCCGCCGCGATCGCCAGGACACCCGAACCGCAGCCCAGGTCAAGAAAGCTTCCCTCGCTCGGGAGGCCAAGCATCAGCTCCAGGCAGAGCTGCGTGGTCGGGTGCGAGCCGGTCCCGAACGCCTGACCGGGGTCGATCACCAGGTCAACCGGCGTCTGCGCCGGGTCCGTCCATGGTGCTCGCACGGTCAGCGTGCGTGCGATTGCGACGGGCTTGTGGAAGCTTCGCCAGCGCTCGGCCCAGTCATCGGCGACCTGGCTGGTGCTCACCTCGACCAACGCTCCGGCGGCGGCAGCCTTGAGCTCAGGCAGGCTTGGCAGCTCGCCGGGAGCGCCGTAGACGGCGTACTCGACGACCGTATCGCCGAGTGCGACCTCCTCGAGGCCGCTGGGCGCAAGCTCGAGCAGCTCCGCCAGCACAAGCTCGGCTTGGTCGCGCTGGACGCGGACGGCCAGCCTCAGCACTGCTGGGCTCCGCCCACTAGATGATTGATTCCGAATTGACGGATTCGGAATCAATCATCTAGCCGCCGAACGCGCGCTTCAGCTTGCCGAACACACCCTCCTCGGTGCCGAGGTTGTGCTCGGTCATCGTCCCCGACAGGCGTTCGTAGAGCTCGCGCTGCTCGCGACTGAGATGCCGCGGAATCACGACATTGACCACGACGCGGAGGTCGCCTGTTCGCCGGCCGCGACCTCGCAATGGCGGGAGGCCCGCTCCGCGGACCACGAGCGTGTCGTGCGGCTGGGACCCGGCTGGGATGTCGAGCTCCACCGAACCGTCGAGGGTCGGAATCTCGACCGTCGTCCCAAGCGCTGCCAGCGGCGCCGGAACGTCGACGGCCGTCACCAGATCGTCGCCGTCGCGGATGAAGCGTGGGTCGTCGCGAACGTGGACCAGCACGTAAAGGTCTCCCGGAGGTCCGCCTCGCTCGCCCGCGTGCCCGCGTCCGGTGATTCGGATCCGCTGGCCGTCGGCAATGCCCGCTGGTATGTCGACGGCTACTCGGTTGCGCTCGACCCGCCGGCCACGGCCGCGGCAGCGCTTGCACGGTTCTTTGGCCACGCGGCCATCACCCTGGCAGGCATCGCACACCGTGGTGCGCATCATCTGGCCAAACGGCGTCCGGGAGACCGTGCGCAGCTGGCCTGTTCCGCCGCATCGGGGGCACGTCTCGATCGGAGTTCCCGGCTCGGCTCCGTTGCCATGGCAGTGCTCGCAGGTGGCGATCGCCTCGTAGCTCACTTCCACAGAGGCCCCGCTTCCCGCCTGTCCAAGGTCGATCTCTGCACTCACGGCGACGTCTCCGCCGTGCGCCGGGCCGGTGCGCCCGCCGCCGCCAAATGCACCACCGAAGCCGCCCCCGCCGAAGAACGCGTCGAAGATGTCCGCAACCGATCCGAAGCCCTCGAAGTTCGGCGCGTAGCCGCCGCTGCGCAAGCCCTCATGCCCGTAGCGGTCATAGGTGGCACGGCGATCGGGGTCGGAGAGCACCTCATAGGCCTCGGCGGCCTCCTTGAACTTCTCCTCAGCCGCGGGGTCGCTGCTGTTGACATCGGGATGCAGCTCCCGCGCCAGCCGGCGGAAGGCCTTCTTCAGCGTCGCGTCGTCGACGTCGCGCGAGACCCCGAGAACTTCGTAGTAATCCCGGCTCGTGGCGCTCATCGCTCGTCGTAGAGCTCCACGACGAAGCTGGAAAGAGCCGCTGCCGCGTCCTTCACCGACCTGATCGCATGCCCGTAGTCCATCCGCATCGGCCCGATCACAGACACGGTGCCGAGCCGCCGCCCAGGCAGCCCGTACCCGGCCGCCACGAGTGCGACCGAGCGCAACGCCGGCGTGCCGTTCTCTGCCCCGATCCGCACCAGCACGTCGCGCTGCGACAGCGCGCTGCGCAGCACGCCAAGCAGAGCCACGCGGCGCTCGAGCATGTCCATCAGCGCGTTGAGCTCTGAGACCTCGCCCCAACGCGCACCCTCGAGCAGGTGGGCGGTTCCCTCGACGTAAAGCGACGTGTGCGAGCTCTCTGCCAGATCGCTGAACACGGGCTGGAGCGCGGCCAGAAAGCCCAACTCCGTGCTCGAGAGCGACGGATCGTGCATGCGCTGGTGCACCATCCTGGCACCGAGGCCGAGTCCCACCAGGCGCTCGTTCAGATAGCTCGCGGCCCAGTCGGCAAGCCCCGGGTCGACCGCAGTCGCAAACGTGAACAGGCGCTTGGTCACTCCGCCGGTCGACGTGATCACCACGACCATCAGCACCTGCGGCTGCAGCAGCAGCACCTCGATGTGCCGAATCGTGGAGGTCTCGATCGGGGGCGCTGTCACGATCGCCAGCAGGTCGGTGACCTGCGACAGGGTCTCGGAGGTGACGCGCATCGCCTCGTCGAGCTCGCGACGCACCAATGACAGCGACAACCGCGGGCCGGCCACGTCGCTCGGAAGCAGCCGGTCGACGAAATATCTGTAGCCCGCCTCCGTCGGGACCCGCCCCGCCGAGGTATGCGGGTGGGCGAGCAGGCCGAGCTCCTCGAGGCAGGCAAGCTCGTGCCTGATCGTCGAGGGTCCCCATTGGACGTCGGCGGACAGCGATTTGGAGCCCACCGGGGCGCCGTCGTCCAGATACTCCTCGACGACCTTGCGCAGAACGAGCTCTTGACGCTGGGTCAGCACGCGTCTGATTCTAGGTCGGCGGCGGGCCGTCTTCGGGCGCTTCGCGGGGCGGGAGCCCGCTGCTGGCTACGGCGCGAGCTCGGCTACCGCGTTACGGATGATCCGCTGGCCCGACTGCTCCGCCTCGGAGCGCACGACAACAGACCCGGTCTCCCCCGCCTCGACCATGCCCGTGACGGCGATCTCCTCGCCCATCCGTCCCATCCCGCGGAATTGCACCGACAGTCGCTTCAGCTTCTCAGGGCCGCCGGCCGCCTCGGTGTGTGCGCGCGCCACTTGCGCCATCGTCCAAAGCCCATGCAGGATCCGGCCTGGAAGACCGACCTGCTGGGCGAACTGCTCGTCGATGTGGATCGGGTTGAAGTCTCCGGACGCGCCGGCGTAGCGCACCGTCACGTACGGGTCGGGGGTGACCTTCAGCTCGATCGACTGCCCGGGCTCGACGGTCATCCCCGTTATCCCACTCCCCGGACGATGTTCGTCCAGATTCCGGTGCACACGTGCTGGCCTCGCTGGTTGCTCGAATTCGTCTCGAACACGTAGAACCCCATTCCACCGCGCTCCTCGATTCCCTTGATCGACGTCGCGGTAGAGATCTCGTCGCCGGCTATCACCAGCCGTTCCCACTGGAACTCCTGGCCACCGTGGACGGTCATCGCGAAGTTCATCCCGACTTCGGGGTCGAACGCGGCGGGAGCCAGGGCGCGCATGCCGTAGACGACCGCGAACATCGGAGGCGCAACCAGGTCGGCATGACCCGCGGCCCGAGCTGCGTCGAGGTTCAAATGCAAGGGGTTGGTCTCGCCCACCGCCGAGGCGTATTCGCGGAT
>CATPAX010000142.1 GCA_955652215.1 uncultured Solirubrobacteraceae bacterium
GCGCGAACTTCGTCGGCGACGCCCCGTTGAGGTCCCGTTGGAGTTTCTGCATCAGCTCTGCTGCATCCAGCCTGCCGTCGCGGATTCGCGTCCTGTATCGACGGTGAAAGAGCGGCCCGCAGCCATCCTGGTAACCCCGCACGTCTTGTGAGCTGACGTCCGGTGGATAGCTCAAGAGCGCCGGCAGCGGAGGATCCAGCGACCCCGTCACCTCCCGCCGACGCATCGGAGTCGTGCGCCACATGTAATCCCAGGACGTGAGCGCGATCCCGAAGGGCCAACTCGCGGCGGTCAACCAGCCGCTGGTCGCCATTTGGCGCTTGGACATGACTACCACATACCCACTAACAACGCTGAACCAGCACGTTCAGCTCTCGGCAACCGAGGGTAGGGTCAGCGGAACTCCTCCCCCCGCCGAGCTCACGCAGAGTTGACGAAGCGCCTCCACAACGCCGGGCTACGCGCCTGGCACATGCAGTGCCTCTCGCTCGGATCCGTGGGACTGTGCGTGGCGCTTTGGATCCGGGCCAAGACCGTCGACCAGGACGAGCGCGGCAACGCCGAGCGCCGCGCCCTGTTTGTCGGCTTGTGGCCGCCCACCATCTGGCTGATCGGCGACTCAATCGAGCGCCAGGAACAGCGTTAGCGCGACGGGCACCAGAACCAGCGCCCGGCCGGCGCTCGACCTCGAACAGACAATCGCCACGGCAATCGAGCTGGCCTTCACCGCACAGGCACGGCACAGTTATCACTTCCAAAGCATTCCACCCGCTACTGAGTGTCGAGACGCACGGGTACGTAGCCCGTCGATGCGCAAGGCACAGAGCTGTGCGGTGATATCGACCGAGGAAGCCGTTGACTCCTCTGCTCTATCGCGCATCCGTCCATTCGCGGCCGAGGTGAGGAACCCTCCAGCAACGGTTCAATTTGAGGGAGAGCGACATGACTGACATCACCATCGAGCGCACGTATCCGACCACCGCCGAACGCGTCTGGGAGCTCTGGACGACGCCCGAGGGGATCGAACAATGGTGGGCGCCGCACGGATTCGAGGCAAAGGTGGCGAAGCTCCAGCTTGAGCAGGGCGGCGAGCTGCACCACTCGTTGACCGCGATCGCGCCGGACCAGATCGAATTCATGAAGAACGCGGGTCTTCCGCTGACCACCCACGCGCGCAAGCGCTTCACCGAGGTCGAGCCTCCACGTCGCCTCGTCTACGTGTCCGAGGTTGACTTCGTACCGGGGCGCCAGCCCTACGAACATCTGACGACAATCGAGCTGAGTCCGCAGGACGAGGGCGTGTGCGTGGTGATGACGGTCGAGCCGATGCACGACGAAGACTGGACGCAGCGGCTCGTTGCCGGCCGCAAGAACGAGCTCGACAACCTCGGGCGGCTAATCACGGGCGAGACGTCGAGCGCCTGACGGGGGTGGACCGCTCGATCCAGTCGTCACGGATGTGGCCTGCACTCGGAATCGCGTGGGTGTTCAGGGCGGAGCCGAGTCCTGAGCACTAGCTGAATCGGGGCTCGGTCCGGTGCTCGTCGATCCAGGCATCGATGCGCGTCCACCATTCGTTCAGCCACCCGACCTGCTGCTCGAGATCCGTCGGAATCTCCTCCGCTGGCACCAGCCACATGCGCGTGTAGAGCGTCCGGCCGATCGGCGCATCGCGCCAGAGCTCGAGCGGATAGGCCGCCAGCCCGAGCCCTGTGTGCGCAGCAAACACAACTGGCGCCCCAGGGCTCCCTCGAAGCGAGGCCTGAACTCCCGACGGTCGCGGCGGCAGCACATGAGACATGCGCTGGGCGACTCGCGCGGCCCGCCGCTGTCCCCTACGCCCCAGCGAGCGGATCGCCCGCCTCCGGCGCTCTGGCGTGAAGTTGCCGCCCTCCGGAAACTGCAGCAGAGCGCCCCTGCTCTCCAGCTTCGAGCTCACCGTTTCAATTCGAGCCTCGCAGCCCTCGGTGTCCTCCGGATCGAGGACCACGTGAGGCAGGCGATGAGCGATCAGGTCGATGCCGGGATCAATCGCCAGCGTCTGTTTGAAGACGATGCTCGGCCGCCGTCCGAAGCGCGAGAGCAGCTGATCGACCAGGAAGATCGTGTCGGCCGGGCCCGCGTGGCGGCTGAGGACGATCAAGGGGTCCGGCGACTCGAGCGCCGCGATCGCCTCGCCTGACGCCTCCTCCTGGAGGTTGATTCTGAGCAGGGATCGCACAGGGTCCGCGATGCCGTGGACGAACCAGCGCAGTAGTCGCCAGTGCACGAGCTGGAGGCCCTCGGTGCCCAGCAGCGCGCCGCCTGCGCTTGCGGCCCACAGCGCTCCGCAGGCCGCCATCACCGCGAGCTCGCGCGCGAAGTACCTGATAGCCAGAATGGGCAAGGATCGCCGGCTGCGAGCGGCCAGTCAGCTTCGCGGCGAGCGCTCCGATCAAGAGCAGCAGTGGCGACAGCGCCAGGAATACGACCGAAAGCGCGAGCCAGACCGTGACGGTCACAGGCCGGCGCATCCAGGCAGGCGGAATCACATTGCCTCCAGGTAGCGGAGCGACGCTTCGTAGGCGCCGTCGATCTGGCGCTGCACGTCGCCCGCTGCGGCGTACGCGGAGCTGTCCAGCGATGTCGTTGTAGGCCGGGGCGGCCGATCCTCCGGTGGGAAGCACGTGCATACGCACGCCGTCCGGCAGCGAAGCGAGGTCTCCGGCAAACCGATGGCGTCGCGCCACCTCGAAGGCGACGAGGCCGACCTCCCAGGGCCACCGCGCCGGCCGCAGCGCTTGCTCCAGGCGACCGACTTGGAGCACGTAGATCGTCTTCGCGCCGAGGGCCACAGCCCGGCTCACAGGAATCGAGTTCACGATCCCGCCGTCGATGAAATGCTCATCGCCGATCCTGACCGGCGGCAGGAGGCCCGGCACAGCGCAGGACGCGAGCAGCACGTCCGCAAGCGGTCCTCGGTCGAACCAGTGCTCGGCGGCGCGCTCGATCGAGGCGGCGACGCACTGAAATGGGGTCGAGAGGTCCTCGACTCGCTGCACCGGAAGCGCCTCCCTGAGCCGGTCGCGAAGCTCCCCGAACGACTCGAGATGGGTGCCGCTTCGCGCCAGAATGCCCACTCGACGCAAGGCGTCGCTCCGGGAGCGCCCCGCCCGTGCCGTCTCGCGCCATAGTTCGGTCAGCCGCTCGACGCCGGAGGTGGTCTGGTCGGCGGCGAAGAACGCGCCGTTGACCGCGCCCACCGATGTGCCCAGCACGACATCGGCCACGATCGCGCGCTGCGCCAGGGCATGCAGCATCCCCACCTCGTGCGCCCCCAGGACGCCCCTTCCTCCTAGTACGAATGCCAGCTCGAACCGACCGGTCGCTTGCACTGCACTGGTCCTACCCCGCCCCGCCCTCACCGAGTGCAGGAATGCGTGCTCATCCCAAGCGCCCTACGCGCCGATATATGGAGTCTCGTGGTCCCCAGCGCGAAACGACAGCTCGCTCGCTTGGTGGCGTGCGCGTGCGCGCTCCTGCTGCTTGGCGTGAGCGGAGCCGTGGCATGGGCGGCAGGCAGTGCTTCGCCGCCATCTGGCGGTGCGCCGATCGGAGGTCTTGCTCCGACCCACACGCCGGTGAAGGTGCCGCGCGGGCCCGGCAAGCACGCTCATGGCAGATGGCTCACCGCGGTGACGATCACCGAATATTGGCCAGCGCCCGAGGCATGGTTCGTCGGCAAGCCCGTGAGCGTCACGGGCTTGAGCGGAAAGCACCGCATCGACTGGCTCTACTCGGCGACCGGAGTGTCGATGCAGGGCGACGGCCTCGGCCTCGACGGCCAGATGTACCACATCAATTCACTTGGCAGCGGCGGTTGGGTGACCGCCTCGGGAGCCCCCACGGATCCCTCCGACGGCTGGGCGGGGGGCTCGCCATATTGGCGGGCCGGCGGATACTGGGCAACGTCAAGCGGGGCGGTCACGTTTCCGCTCGCGAGCGGCGGATGGTCGGCGGGTGTAGGCCGACGATACGTATCCCTACCGGGCGTGACATTCGCGCCCGGGCCATCGCTTCCGCTTAGCTTCTATCGCTCTATTGCGGTCGATCCGCGGCTGATTCCGCTCGGTAGCCGCGTGTATGTTCCCGCGTACCGGAACGACGGTTACGGCGGCTGGTTCGCAGCCCAGGACACCGGCGGGGCGATTACGGGCCATCACATCGACGTCTACCGCTCGCCCCCGTCAAGCCGCAATGACAGTGGCCAGTATCTGACCGGGCAGCGCATCCTCGTTCTCGCCCCAGCCCGCTGACGGTCCAACTAGACTCTCCACTGCGATGGCCAAGCAGCAGCGGATGATGCGAATCGAGCAGCGTGGTGCGATGGCTGCGATCCAGCAGCTCGAGGCTCGCTCCGACGAGGAGCTCGAAGCCGAGACCAAGTTCAAGGCGCACGCCCAGGCGATCCTCGGTGCGCGAGCTGCTGAGCGTTACGACGCGAAGGCTGCCCGAGCACACTTCCAGAGAGCGCTGGTGGCCGCGCGGCCCCAGGAGCGAATGCAGATACGGCGAATGGCTGACGCTTCGCTGGCCCTCGCCGAGCGACGTGCGTCGGACCTCAAGCGCGCCACCGAGCGGTTGGGCGTCGACGCGCCCACCAACCGGCAGCTGCGCGGCATGAAGCTCTTGGGCCTGATCGCGCCGCCGGCCAGCGCCGGGACGATCGCCAGGGTCAGAGGGATCTTGCTGATCATCACGCTGATCATCGTGATCATCGCGATCGGAGTGGGCCTCGTCGAGCTCGTAGGGGTTGCGACGGGAGGGATCTCGTTCGATCTGGCGATCTTCTGGGGAATCCTGCTCGTGCTCGTCGTTCTCGGCGTGCTTGCGTTCTTCGGGCGCAGAAAGCAGAAGCGCGCGCAGGCGGAGCGCGCAGAGCAGATCGCCGCCCGCACGCGCTGAGCGGTCGGAAATGTGCGGCCGGTACACGCTCGCCGCGACCAACCTCGGTGTAGTGCGTGCGCGCTTCCCGATCGGAGAGGCTGTCGAGCTGCGCACGCGCTACAACGTCGCTCCCGGCGACGATGTGCTCGCCGTCACCACCGACCGTGAAGGTGCCTCGCGCGGTGAGCTTCTGCGCTGGGGCCTGGTGCCATCCTGGGCGCAGGCGCCTGACACCGGTCTGAAAATGATCAACGCTCGCGTCGAGACGGTGGCGCAGCGCCCGGCGTTCAGATCACAGCTCGAGCGCTTCCGCTGTCTGGTCATCGCGGACGGGTTCTATGAGTGGCAACGCTTGCCTGAAGGCCACAAGCAGGCCTTTCACATCAGGCGCCCAGATGGCGAGCTGTTCGCGTTCGCGGGGCTGTGGTCGATCTGGCACGGGGACGATGGCCAGAAGCTGCGCACCTGCACGATCCTGACGACCGCCGCCAACCGTGCCCTGGCGCCCGTTCACGACCGGATGCCGATCATCCTCACCCGATCACAAGAGGCCGCCTGGATCGGCCGGGACGCCGCACCGCACGAGCTGCTCTCAGGCATCAAGGGGCTTCCTGCCTCCGAAGTCGAGCTGCGCCCGGTGGGGCCCGCCGTCAATGATGCCCGCTATGACGGGCCGGAGTGCCTCGAGCCTCCGGTTCCCAGCGGGCAGCAGGCGCTGTTCTGATCGGGGGGGCGTGGCGAGATAGTCAGGAATGTCTTGACTATCTCGCCAGGCCTAGTGGATGTCTTGACTATCTCGCCAGGCC
>CATPAX010000143.1 GCA_955652215.1 uncultured Solirubrobacteraceae bacterium
CCCAGCCACTCCCCGGAGCAGAGCTTCGGTAGGTAGCGCTGCTTCTGCTCTTCAGTGCCCCAGCGCATGATCGAAGAGCACACGAGCGAGGTCTGTACGGAGATCACCGTCCGCATCGCAGAGCACCCGCGTCCGACCTCCTCGACGATCACCGCGTAGGTGATGTAGTCGAGCCCGGCGCCGCCGTACTCGCGGGGGACGATCGCCCCGAGGTAGCCCTGATCGGCGAGCTTGGCGATCAGTTCGAGGTCGAAATGCTCGTTTCGATCGTTCTCGCGCGCACGCTCGACGATCTCGTTATCTGTGAAGTCACGCGCGGTATCACGAATCAGGCGCTGCTCATCATTAAGTTCGAAGTCCATTGCCGGGACGCTAGCGCAGGGGTAGGTACGCTGGCGGCGCGGTGGTCCCGAGGACGAGATACGCGCGCAGCGGCGAGATGCACATCGCCTATCAGGTATTCGGGGACGGTCCGGTGGACCTGGTGTGGGTCCCAACCTGGATCTGGCAGGTTGAGCACATCTGGGAGGAACCCTCCGTCGAGAAGCTGTTCCGCCAACTGGCGGCGTTCTCGAGGTTGATCATGTTCGACCGGCGTGGCACGGGACTTTCGGACCCGGTGCTCGGGGCGCCCACGCTCGAGGAACAGATGGACGACGTCGCCGCCGTGATGGACGCGGTCGGCTCCGAGCGGGCGGCTGTGTTCGCGATGCTCGAGGCGGGGTCGATGGCGTCCCTGTTCGCGGCCACCCACCCTGAGCGGACGAGCGCGCTGGTGCTGTACGAAGCGACCCCGCGGATGACGGCAACAGAGGGCTACGAGTGGCCGCCGACACGCGATGAGCGAGAGGCGATGGCGGAGGCCGCGCGGGCGGACTGGGGCTCCGGGGCACGCGTGCTCGGCATCGCCAGCGGCCGTCCCACCGACCGTCTCCGCGAATGGGCTGGGCGGCTGGAGCGCTTGGCGGCCAGCCCAGCCACTGCCGCAGCGCTGACGCGAATGCACAGTGAGACAGACGTCCGTGCCGTGCTGCCGTCGATTCAGGCGCCCACGCTGGTCCTCCACCGCCGCGAGGATCAGTTCATCGACGTTCGCCATTCGGAGTACATCGCCCGCGTCGTACCGGGTGCTCGCTTCGTCGAGCTGCCGGGGAGCCACACGCTTCCCTTCGGCCCCGGTCAGGACGAGCTCGTCGCCGAGATCCAGGAGTTCCTCACCGGCGCTCGCCACGCACCCGAGCCCGAGCGGGTCCTGGCCACCGTGATGTTTTCCGACATTGTCGACTCGACGCGGATCGCGTCCGAGCTTGGCGACCACCGCTGGCGCGAGCTCCTCGAAAGCCACGAGCGGGCGGTCGATGCCGAACTCGAGCGCCATCGCGGGCGCCAAGTGAAATCGCTGGGCGATGGCTTCCTCGCGACGTTTGATGGGCCGGCGCGGGCGATCCGGTGTGCCGTCGCGCTGCACGCCGCTGCACAGGGACGAGGGCTCGAGCTCCGAACCGGAGTGCACACGGGCGAGGTCGAGTTGATGGGCTCGGACGTGGGCGGGATCGCGGTCCACATAGGCGCCCGGGTTCTCGCGTGGGCAGATCCTGGCGAAGTGCTCGTGTCGGGCACGGTCAAGGACCTCGTGGTCGGCTCGCGTATCGGCTTTCGAGATCGAGGCGAGCGCGATCTGAAGGGAGTTCCTGGGCGCTGGCGGCTCTGGTCGGTGGAGGAGTAACCGCTCGCGACGACGACCGGCCCCCGCGGGCGCGCGGGCCGGAAGTCGTTTCACCGATGCTGCTGTGCCCTACGACGCAGGCGGCAGGCTCCCCGAACCTGGCTGAAGCGTCACATTGATGGACACCGGCATCGACGCCCCGCCGACGTTCTGCGGGTCACCCGGGACGCGCGCACGAAACACGTGCGGCCCCGCATTCCCAAACGTCCAGGAGAACTGGAACGTCGAGTTGTTCCTGACGAAGCGCACCTCGACCGCGTGCCAGTCGCCATCCTTGCCCAGGCGCTGGAGATACACGACGTCGCCCGCCTTGTCGGGCAGGACCGTTCCGGTCAAGGTTACGATCTGGCCCACTGAGGCCGTGGGGCTGCTCGACGCCAGTGTCAGCACGTCCTGAACTCCTTCGTAGAGGACTGCGCTATGCCGCGCCGGGGCAAACGTGGTACGCACCTGGTACAGCGTGTTGCTCGTTGGCATTTGAGGGCCGAACGTGTAACTGCCGTCCGTACCGGTGGTGGTATCTCCGAACGCCATCCACTTGCCGCCGACGGTCCGTGCGAACAGCGTCACCGGGGTGTTGGCTTCAGGCGTAGTGCTGCTACTCGACTGATCAAGGACACCAGATATGGTCACTGTGCTTCCGTCCGGGATGATTGGCTTCGAGCTCGAGATTGTGAAACCGGGCTCCTGAGCCTGCTCGATCGTCACCGGAACAGAGTCGGACTCGCCGCGGATGTTGCGGTTGTCGCCGCGGATTACTGCGCGGACCGAGTAGACACCGGGAAAGCGGAACCGGTAGGTGATCGCATAGTCCGAGCCAGGTCCGATCAGACCCGACTTGATCGTGTGCCATTCATCCGAGGCACCGAGCTGCGTCTGGAGATACACCAGACCAAACGCATGGTTCGGTGTGACGTGGCCTGTGAACACGATCGGCTTGCGGGTGACCTGCGAGCTCTGGCTGGCGCCTATGCTCACCAGGGCCGCGACGCGCTCTCGGACTGTCCGGCTGTGGACACCGTGGATGCCCTCTTCACGTACGAACCAGTCGCGATTTGTCATCACGACATCCTCAGCACGGGTGAATTCATAGAACCCGCTCGGCGCCGTGGTGGTCTGGCTCACACGCGTGTAACCGGGAATCCCGGCAATGTGGTGATAGAGAATGATGGTTTGACCCCCGACGGGTGGGTTGTTGAGCTGCCCGTAGATCAGCACCCCTTCGCCCGCGAGAATCGGGTTGGGAGTAGCATTGATCGTCAAACCGCGGTTGTGCTTCGGCGCAGCGTTGCCCACACCCGGAATGGCTAGTGCCATGAGCGCGGTGACAATCGATGCGAGCACAGTAAAGCGTAGGCGCATACTGCCTCCTTCACTGCTGTCGTTTGATTTTTCTCCGCACCGCCCGCGCCCGGCTTGTTCACGGTGGTGCCTTCGGGTGGTAGTAACACGGATACCGGGGACGAGTTGCGCAGCGCTCGCCAGTCGGATTCCGAAAATTGAGTACACTGGCCGGCGGTGGACCCGTTTGCGCTCGTCCTGCTGGGCGGTGCCGTGGCTCTGGCAGTGGTGGTGTGGCTGCTGGGCAGGTACCACCCCGGCTCTGGCAGCGAGCAGCTCGGCTTGAGATCGAGCCGGGAGATCACCGAGATGCGCGAAGCCCTCGAGGCGGAGGACCTAGAGCAGATGCTCACCGCTCATAACGCGCGGCGGAAGGCGCGAGGCGAGCCGGTCATGACGCTCGACGAGCTCGTGCGGCGGGCGAACCGGAATTACGGCGAGGGCTGAGAGGCTTTCGCGGGACCAGATGGCGCGGTGCCTGATAGTCGGCTGCGGCTGCAGGGGGTTAGTGCTGGCGCGTGAGCTGATCGCACGAGGCCACTCCGTCCGAGGCAGCACCCGCCGGGCTGAGCGCTGCTCCGCGATCGAGGAGTTCGGCGCCGAGGCGGTGATCGGCGACCCGGACCGGGTTGCGAGTTTGGCGCCGGCGTTCGAGCAGGTGACGGTAGCTTGCCTGCTGCTCGGGTCCGCGACGGGAACCCGCGAGGGGCTGGCTGCTTTGCACGGCTCGAGGCTCGAGATGATCCTTCTGAGGATGCTCGATACGACTATCCGCGGGATCGTCTACGAAGCCGGCGGAGACGTCGACCCCGTAGTCCTCAGAGCAGGTGCACAGCGAGTGCGGGATTTCTGCGAGGACTCGCGGATCCCCTACGCGGTCCTGACCACCGAGCCCGCCAGCCATGCCGCTTGGCTCGTTCAGGCCAGGCGAGCCGTCCTCGAGGTGCTCGCCTGAGCGCTCAGCGCTCGATCCCGGCGACCCGCTCGATCAGCTCGGAGAGGATCCGTGCCGTGGCGCCCCAGATCAAATGCTGCCCGATGCTGTAGGCATCGGTCAGAATCGGAATGCCACGACGGACCAGTCGCCGCCGGCCGAAGCCGCCGCGTAGCGAGGCCAGCGATAGCTCGATTACCTGCTCGACCTCCCGCGGCTGGAGCGTCCAGCGCATGCCGGGCTCGATCACGCCGACAAATGGATAGACGGCGTAGCCCGTCGCGATCGTTGGGGTGGGGGTGAGCGCGCCGATGATCTCGACCCCAGTCGCGGGGAGCCCGATCTCCTCATGCGCTTCACGCAGTGCCGTGGCCACCAGATCGGGTTCTCCCTGCTCTTGGCGGCCACCGGGAAACGAGATCTCGCCGGCGTGGCGGCGCAGATCGTGGCGGCGCTCGGTCAGGACCACGTGGAGCTCGCCGCGCTCGAGATAGAGGGGCACGAGTACGGCGGCCCGCGTCCGCCCCGCCACGGGGATGTTCATCGCCGTCTCGGGTGTCAGAAGGACGCCCGAGAGCTGCGAGCGCAGCGGCTCGGTCCGCGCTGCCATCGCGTGACTATATTGGCCGCTGATGGAGGCTCTGATCGTCGTCGATGTGCAGAACCATTTCTGTCCGGGTGGCGCTCTTGCCGTTGCGCAGGGCGACGCCGTCCTCGCGCCGGTCAATCGCCTAGCGGAGACAGCACAGTTCGTGATCGCAACCCGCGATTGGCATCCTGCCGAGCACGGCTCGTTCGCATCAGCCGGAGGCCGATGGCCTGCTCACTGCGTGGCCGGGACACCCGGCGCAGAGCTGCATCCCGGGATCGATCTGCGCAACGTCGACCTCGTCCTCGACAAGGGCACGCACCCTGAGCGCGACGGGTATTCCGCGTTCGAGGACACCGGCCTAGAGCAGCTGCTGCACGACCGCGACGTCGACACCGTGCGCGTTGCCGGGCTGGCGCTCGACTACTGCGTCAAGGCCACGGCGCTCGACGCAAAGCGCGCCGGGTTCGACGTGATTGTCCACCTGGGCGCGGCTCGGGCGGTTGAGGCGAGCCCGGGCGATGCCGCCCGGGCTGTGGCGGAGCTGCGCGACTCCGGTATCAACGTCGTGGACGATTGAGACGCTACGCCGCTATCTAGCGGCGGGCGCTACAAGGTCCACACGTTCCTCGAAAGCAACCTCGCCGGCGAGCGTCCGGTGAACGGGACATCTGCCGGCGATCGCCCGCAACCGATCGACCTGCTCGTCGCTGCAGTCCGCCGACAGGCGCAGGACCAGACTGAAGGTGGTCGGCGCCCCTCTCGCCGCCGGAGTGTATTCGCACTGGACCTCGACCGACCCGATGTCCCATCCCTTGTGCTGCGCGTACATCTCTAGCGTCACCGCGGTGCAGGAAGCGAGGCTCGCTGCCAGCAGCTCCTGAGGGCTCGGGCCCTGGTCCTCGCCACCGATCTCAACGGGCTCGTCGACCGTCAGGTGATGCTGACGGACGTCGACCTGATGGGTCAACGTCGTCCGTGCGCTCCGGCGGGCGGTGGCTTTCATCGTTTCAGCGGCGATCCTATCGGTGTGGCGGGCGGCCTATCCGACTGGATTGAAGAGCAGGCCCGTTGGAATCTTCGGATGGAAGTAAGTCGACTTGGCAGGCATATGCTCCCCGGCGGCGGCAACCGCCTGGACGAGCGCCATCGGCGGCGGCGCGGTGAAGAAGGCACAATCGCATTCCCCCGACTGCACCAGCGAGAGCGCCTCGTCGAAGTCGCGTGCGTAGCGAAGCATCGCCAGGTGATCGATGTCCTCGTCGGTCATCTGAAGCGCGCCCCGCAGGATCAGCGCCTCGAGTACAGCCGTGTCGAGTCGCCGGTAGGGCTCGGCGTGCCCCACCAGCGCTGCGTCGGCGATCGATGGATCTTTCAGCGTGAGCATGAACGGCCGCCGGAAGTGCGAGTCGATGTAGCCGAAGCGAACGCGGTCGGTCGCTTGCGGAGCGAGCGCCGACGGATCGGAGAGCTCCTCGATTTCGAAGTCCCGTCGCAAGGCGACCGCGAGCGCCTCGTGCTGGTCAGCTCGGAGCCCGTGCAACAGGCGATGGGTGGGGAACACGGTGAGGCCCGGGTCCTCGAGCGCCACCAGACACATCAGGACATAGCGATGCTCTCCTTCGCCCCCGATCTCCTCCGCGTAAGCGCGCGCCGTCTCGTAGCGGTGATGGCCGTCGGCGATCAGCAGTTCGAGGTCTCCAAGTGCTCGCTGGATGTGAGCGATCGCCGCGGGATCGCCCGCCCGCCAAAGCCGGCTTACCGTTCCGTCGTCGTCGGTCGCCCCCGCCCACGGAGAACCGTCCGTCGTGGGATCAAGAGCCCGCCATACCTCGCCGCCCGGATCCGCGTACAGCGAGAAGATCGCCGACAGATTCATCTTCGTCGCCCGCATCAGCTCGAGCCGATCCTGCTTGGGGGCCGCATGCGTGAGCTCGTGCGGGCGGATACGCCCGGCGCCGTACTCCTCGATCCGGACTCGCGCCAGGAAACCCCGGCGCGTGCGCTCACGACCATCAGGGCCGGTGTAGGTCTGCTCGAGCGGCCACACCGCAGGTCCGGAGTCGCTGTCTATCACTCCTTCGCGTTGCCACTCAGCGAGCGTCCGGGCGGCAGTCTGGTAGCGGTTTTCGCCGACCGGGAGGTCGATGCGCACGACGTTGTAGGGCGAGCGCGCCTCCAGCCGGGCGCGCTGGGCGCCGTCGATCACGTCATACGGGGGCGCGAGGACGTCCTGCAGACCTCCGAGCCGGTCGACGTCGTAGTGCAGTGCTCGGAGGGGTTCGACCGCGGCCACTCCGGCGAATTATCGACATCTGCCACTAGACTCGCCTGCCACGCGGGGTGTGGCGCAGCCTGGTAGCGCGCCGCCTTTGGGTGGCGGAGGTCCCGGGTTCAAATCCCGGCGCCCCGATCGAGCACACGATTCGGCCGTGTATTGCGAGCGGCCGTCCCGGTTTCCCGAGGCCTAGCATGTGTCCACCGGCAGCGCCGAACTCCCGATCGCCACGCTCGCCTCAGCCTCCGAATCCGCCGCCCCAGCCGCGATCCCCGACCCGGTAGCGCTGCGGCACTGCTGGCATCCGGTCGGCAATGCCGAAGACCTCGGGGCGAGCCCGATGAGGGCGATCCTGCTCGGGGAGCCGGTCGTCCTCTGGCGGGATTCCACCCAAACGGCCCATGCACTGCGCGACATCTGTATCCATCGCGGCACCGCCCTGTCGCTGGGAAGGGTCGTGGGCGATCAGCTGATGTGCCCGTACCACGGCTGGCGCTACGGCGAGGACGGGAGGTGCAAGGCGATTCCGCAGCTCGCGGATCCCTCGCTGGTGCCGGGAAAGGCGCGCGTCGATGCCTACAGCTGCCAGGAGCGCTACGGGATGCTGTGGGTGGCGCTGGGGGAGCCGCGCTGGCCGCTGCCTGAGATCCCCGAGCTCGAGACGCCCGGGGACTGGCAGGTCGTGCGCTGCGGACCTTATGCGTGGCGGTGCGACGCCTCGCGTCAGGTCGAGAACTTCACGGATTTCGGCCACTTTCCGTGGGTGCATCCAGGGTTGCTCGGCGACCCCGAACGCCCCGTCGTTCCGAAGCACTCGGTCCAGAACGACGGGCACATCCTCCGATACGAGGTTGTGCGCCCTGAGGCCCCCAACACCGACGAGTTCCCGGTTTTCGCCAACGAGCAGCAGGCCGCGCCCGAGCGCCACAACCGCTATCAGCTGCACCTGCCGTACACCATCGTGCTGCGCCTGGGCTGGGGCGGTGAGCGGGGGATGCTCTACTTCTTCGCCTCCCAGCCTGTCGGCGATGAGGCATGCGTGGGCCATCTCTCAATCGCCCGCAACTACGATCACGATAAGGCGCCGGAGCTGCTTCAGCGCTTCGAGGACACGATCTTCGAGCAGGACCGCCAGGTGGTCGAATCACAGCAGCCCGAGAAGGTCCCGTTCGACCTTGCGGCCGAGATGCACCTCAAGTTCGACGCCGTTGCTGTCGCATACCGCAGGGCGATGCGCGAGCAGGGGCTCGCGGCGGTGGAGCGCGCGCCGGCGTAGACGGCCGGGCCCAGATCGTTTGGGACGCTGTCACTGGCGTCCGATCACTGAATCCCTAGTGTTTCGGGGGCGAGCCCCCGTAGCTCAGCTGGATAGAGCGACGGCCTTCTAAGCCGTGGGTCGCAGGTTCGAGTCCTGCCGGGGGCGCTCACCCAGCTCTCCCAGCGGTATCCCCTGCAAGCTTGCTTGAATCGCCGACGGCGGAATACGATGTGCGCGGGAGCCGGACGGAGAGAGCGACGGTAAGGGGCAATGCGATCGACCGCTGATGTTCGCGAAATGGTGGCCCGCTTCTTTACTCGCTGGGTGCTGGCCGCAATCGCTCTGGATGGCGCGCTCTCGTTGGTCGACGCGGCCGACGGACAGGCACGAGTCCTGACCACGGCCTACCTCATCGCTCCCCTAGTCGTGGCGCTGGTCGAAAACGGCAAGCGGACCGCGCTGGTCGCGGTGCTCTCCACTCTGCTGGCGATCGCCAGCGGCATCTGGGATCACTACCTGTTCTCGGGGACTCATCTCTATCGGGTCGCAGTCGTCGCCGGGAGTGGAGGGTTGGCTGTCACCGCGGCTGTTCTCCGCACCCGGGCAATGGACGCGAAGACACGTATGCAGCTTCTCGGCGAGATCGCCGGGATCGCCGACGGGCGAGACATCGGAGAGTCGCTCCGACGGCTGGCGGACCTCCTGGTTCCGGTCGTCGGAGACATGTGCGAGATCGTGATCGTCGAGGACGGTGAGCTTCGTCGCTGCGCGAGCCGGGTCGCCGGCGCCCCACCTGGTCTCGAGCAACGGCTGCTCGAACGTCCCGCGGGCGACGAGCTTCTGTCGCTTGTCAGAGGCCAGCCCGACGCCAAGCTCGTCGACCGCGAGCACGGGGCCGAGCTCATCCCCCACACCCCAGTGGGGGAGAACGATGCCCTGCGGATGTGCGCTGCGATCTACGCGCCTGTGCGCGCGGCGGATCGGCTGCTCGCGATCCTGCTGCTCGCAGTCGGCCCGTCGGGACGGCGCTACGGTGAGGAGGACGTTCGCTTCGCGCGGACAGTTGGCTCTCGGGCTGCGCTGGCCATCGAGAACGCACGTCTGGTGGAAGAGCTCCGTGGCGCCGAGCAGCGCATGCAGGCAATCGTCGGCTCGCTGGCGGACGCAGTCACGATCCGCGACATTTCCGGGCAACTGGTGTACGCAAACACGGCCGCGCTCGAGTCGATGGGTTTCTCGACGCTCGATGGCTTCCGCGAATCCGATCCCGAGGCGCTGTTCGATCGCTATGAGGTAACGGACGAGTCAGGCGCTCCCCTGCGGATGGAGGATCTGCCGTCGGTGCGACTTCTGCGGGGTGAGGATCCAACGCCGCTGCTGCTGCGCTACCTCGAGCGCGTGAGCGGCGAGGAGTACTGGCGGGTGCTCAAGGCGACCCCGCTGCTCGACGGCGACGGCAAGCTCGAGGCGGCCGTGACGATCATCGAGGATGTCAGCGCCGCTAAGCGAGTGGAGCTGCAGACGAGCTTCCTGTCCCGCGCCAGCGAGATCCTCGCGTCCTCGCTGGACTATGAGGAGACGCTTCGTAACGTTGCCTGGCTCGCGGTACCCGACGTCGCGGACTGGTGCGCGGTAGATCTGATCGACGAGCACGGACGGCGACAGCAAGTCGTCGCGGCCCACCCTGATCCCGCGAAGCTGGAGCTCGCAGAGCGATTGCGCGAGTTCGAACACGACCCGACCGAGCCTCCTGAAGGAACCCGTGAGGTACTGCGAACAGGGAGATCCGAGCTGTATCCCGAGATCACAGATCAGATGCTCGAAGCGGCTGCCAGGGGCCCGGAGCATCTCGCTCTGATCCGCGAGCTCCAGATGCGCTCAGTCTTGGTCGTCCCGCTCCGGGCCGGCGCTCGGATCGTTGGCTCGATGACGCTGGTGATGGCGGAGTCGGGGCGGCGCTTCACCGAGGAGAACTTGCGATTTGCGGAGCAGCTTGCCACTCGGGCAGCGGTCGCGGTCGAGAACTCCCGCCTGTACACGCGCCGTTCGCAGATCGCGACGACTCTTCAGCAGAGCTTGCTGCCTGAGGCTCTCCCCGAGATCGCCGGCTGGGAGATCGCAGCGCTTTACAGGCCGGCCAGTGCCGCTGGGGAAGTTGAGGTAGGAGGCGACTTCTACGACGCGTTCCGGAGCGACGGCGGCTGGATCATGCTTGTCGGCGACGTGACCGGCAAAGGCGTTGAGGCGGCCGCGATGACCTCGCTCGTGCGATATGGGGCGAGGTTCGTGGGCGAGCACCTCCCGGATCCGGCCGGCATACTCGCCCGGCTTGACGAGGCGCTGCGCCAGCAGCCGGCCCTCTCGCTGTGCAGCGCGCTGTGCCTGCGGATCGATGACGACCAGATCACCCTCGCCTCGGCTGGCCATCCGCTTCCGCTGCTTGTTACAGATCAAGGCGTCAGGACGGTCGGGACGTCGGGGCCGGTGCTGGGAGCGTTCGCCGACGCCGAGTGGCCCCTCGAGGAGGTCGTTCTTCGCCAGAACGACGTGATTCTGATGTACACCGACGGAGTCACCGACACGGTGGGCGAGGCGGGACGCTTCGGCGAGCAGCGGCTCGAGCAGACAATGGTCGACTGTGGCCCGCTCGCGGCTGAGGAGCTGCTCAACTGCCTCGACAAGGCGCTGAGCAAGTTCCAAACCGGTCCACAAGCCGATGACACCGCTGCGCTGGCACTCCGATTGGTGATCGAGCCGGCGGCGTCGATTGCCACGTTCCCCGCAGCCGCGGAGTACCCGGCGGCCTCCTCCAGAGCGGCTGCCGGCTAGCTCCGCTCCACCACTGCGGCTGACCGGGCGATGCTAGATTGCCTCTCGTCACGGTGGGCGTAGCTCAGCTGGTAGAGCTCCTGGTTGTGGTCCAGGCGGTCGGGGGTTCGAGTCCCCTCGCTCACCCTTCACGAATTGCGGCGATTAGCAGGGGATTCCTGACACGCTTCTGGGTCGGGATTCTCGGCTTTGCCACCCGTTGTACTACTTCGTTGTACCACTTTGGAGCGGTCGCCAGCCCTGAGTTCCGCCCCGACGGACCCCGATGACGCGCACGCGTAAGCTGCGGTCCCGCTTCCGTGACTCCGCGGACACATTCCTGGGCTGGCTGCCCAGCGCTCGCGGGCGTTCGGGTTCGTGTCCATGCGGTCGCGCACGAGCCGGCGACCAGACGCTCGCGAATTCGGTCACAAGCGATCGCGCGTCGCGCCGGCGAGGCCAAGCTCCGGACCCATCGTCGCAAAGCGCTCTTCCCGATTCCGGCTGCCTGACGCCTCCCTGCGTGGCAAAGGCATCGCGCCGGTGCCGACCGGCCGGACGCCTACCTGGTCGCCAACGCGATAGCGCGGCGCGAGGCGATGGAGCGATCAAAGCGATCGCGCGGCCAGAGTCAGCCGGACGACCGAGATTGGGCTAATCCGAGCGCGAGAGCCGTCCTTGATGATCTGCACCGTGGCGTGCCGGGCTAGCGGCGTCACGCGAGCCCGCGTGTCCGACGAGATTCGCCGTCTCAAGGATCGACGCCCCGGGGCCGACCAGATCATGCCCGAGCCTCAGCGACAACGGCTCGATATCGTGGCCGGCCGTCTGATGACGAAGCCTTTATGAACTGACGCCCGGGTCTGGCTGCGAGGTTAGGCGGCAGAGCCCGTCGCGTGAATCACAGACTGGTTTGCGGACCCAGCCAGACACCTCAGTCCCGACGTGACAAGCGTTTCCGGGTCCGCGAAGTGTTCACGAGCCGCGACCGGCCCCGGTGGATACGATCGGCCCCCGGGGAGGGCGAGCCTCGGGGCTGTGGTGGCGCCCGGAACGTTTGAGCTGATGTGGCCGCTAGCCGTGGTTGTGCTGAGCGGCGTAGAGCTGAATTTCGCTGAGCACCGACCCCGCGAGGTTGCAGAGGATCTCGACCTGCTCAGTCGTCCAGTGTCTGGGTTGGTGGTCGACTGCGCACAGTGTGCCGAGCACGTGTCCGTTGGGGCTGATCAGCGGCGCGCCGGCGTAGGCGATCACTCCGAGGTCGCGGATCGCGGGGTTGTTCCGCAGCAGGGGGTGCTCGCGGGCATCGGAAACCACGAGGGGTCGGCGCGACTCGACGACGTGCTGGCAGAAGGAGTGCGAGAGCGGAGTCTGGCGTTGCGCGGCCCAGGGCTGCGGGAGTCCGAGACAGCTCTTGAAGAACTGCCGGTCACTGTCGACCAGCGAGACGAGCGCGATCGGCACGTTGAGCACGGTCGACGTCAGCCGAGTCAGGCGATCAAAGCTCTCCTCGGGAGGACTGTCGAGCAGCATCGAGCGTTGCAGTTCGCGCAGGCGCTCGGGTGCGTGTACCGCGGTCGACTCGCCCTCGCTCCGTTGCCGCCGGGCCGCGCGCTCGGCGATCGCCTCGATGGACTGCTCCGACTCTGAGTCACCGCGCCGTCCGGCGAGAAACGCGAGTCGCACGATCGTCGCGTCCCTGACGAATTGCGCAGCGCTGATGCCCTGAATCGTGGACTCCTCGTCTAAGAGCTCCCAGAGATCTTCGCTGAAACGGACGGTAGTGGCGCGCATCGGCATAAACAAAGCATATCCGATAACCGATATCGGTCAAGCCGCGTCTGCGTGATCTTAACTGGGTATTGCGTAGAATTAGATAGCTGATCCGCTATCGCTTTTCTAGTAATCTTCGGTAGAACCGCCCCGTCCTCGAGAGGACGATCACTCTCAACCAGCAGCCCTTACTAACGTCAGGCCGGCCATCTGACCGGCCTTAAAGCGCGTCTTGCTCGCGCTAATTCCTCACGCTGCGTCGGGTCCGTAGGACTCTCAACGTAAGCGCCCACCCAAGCTGAAACCGAAAGATGGCTCATGTTGCAATCAATAACCATTGACTCCCGCCGGTCGAATCTGACCACAGACGTCACTGCGACCGTCCGCGACACTCGCGCCGCCACCGCTCAGGGCGACTTCGCCCGTGGTCAACGACATGACATCGGTCGCGGTCATGTCTATGGCGATTTCGCCACCGGAATGCGCAGTACCAGCATGCCGGCAGCGACTGGCGATTTCGCGACCGGAACGCACACCTCACCCCGACGGACGGCGACCGGTGATTTCGCGACGGGACTCCGCACTGTCTCGGCGCCGGCCAGCATCAACGACCTCACGGCCGCCGAGAGCGCGCTGCCCGTTGCCGCCTGAGGCCGTCGCGTTCCGGTGTTAGTCAACAGTTGAGATTGACGCCCCCCCGGGGGGCGTCGGTTGAGGATCGACTCCCCCCGGGGTCGTCTCCCCGGGGAGTGCGTTATCGGAGAGCTAATCCGC
>CATPAX010000144.1 GCA_955652215.1 uncultured Solirubrobacteraceae bacterium
AGGATGAACCAATAGGCGAACCCCGCACCCGCGATGAAGAGCGCGGGCGCGACCGTCATCAGCGGCGTCGCGACGCGCCGCTCGTTCGGGTCGAGCGCAGGGATCACAAACGCGTAGCCCTCATAGATGATCAGGGGCAGGGTGAACAGCAGCGCGAAGTAGGCGCACACGACCAGCGTCGTCGTGAACGGCTCGCCGACCCCGATCGTGATCGGCTTCTCCCCTGTCGGCACGCTCTTCGGCAGGGCCTTCGCGGCCTCTGCCGCCCCCTGTTCGATTCGTTGAAACGCTTGCCTGTCGATGGGCGATAGCTGCGCGGAGGAGGCAAGTTGCTGGGCGCCCGTTTCGATCGACGTGAGGCCATGGCGAAGGCTGGCCGACTCAGTGGGCAACGCCGCCAGGCCGTGCTGGTTCGTTACGGACGAGAGGTGGGGCAGCGCGCGGTTCAGCACGCTGAGCAGGGCGTTGTTCTGCCAGAAGCAGACACCGAAGGCGATGCCCAGCGCGATGCCGCAGACGATCAGCCGAGAGCGCAGCTCGTCGAGGTGCTCGACGATGCTCAGACGGTCCTCGTGCCCGATGGGCCGAAGCGGCTTAGCCATGACCCGCGCCCCGGCGACTAGCCGCTAGGAGCGGCGCTCTGAAGAGCCGACCTCGGTGCGCTGCGCCTCCGGCACGCTCTGCTGCGGGGCCTGCACGGGGACGGAGGCCGGAGTCTGCGCAGGCGTGCTCGGCATTCCGTGGCTGCTGGCCTCATTGATTTGCGGCGGCGGCGGGTCGTCGGAGTCCTTGGAATCGCCAGTGATCGAGTCCTTGAACTCACGAAGTCCAGTGCCGAGCTGCTTGCCGAGCCCCGGCAGCCGCTTGGGGCCGAAGATCAGCAGCGCGATCACCAGGATGATGATCAGGTCGGTGGTCGGATTGCGAAACATTCCGGATGCCTCCAGCTGGGGCGACCAAGGTTAGCGGGGTCGGTTGGCGAATGATTCAACAGATGCTCAAGGAGGTGGCTTACGACGCCGATTAACTGCCCAACAACCGCCTCCCCGGAAAGCCATGAACAAGCAGCCCAACGAGCACTCCGTACGTCGAATCGTCCTACCAAGCGGCCGGACCATCGACGTCGTGCGCTTCGGCGCACCCGAGGCCCCGGCACGGCCGGCCGGCCTGCACATCTGCCCGCAGTGCAGCTGCGAGCTTGTCCAGCCCCTCTCTTGGTCTGAGGCTTCACAGGGAAAGTGGGACCTCACGCTCAGCTGCCCGAACTGCTGGTGGAGCACAGACGGCGTGTTCGGCGAGGAAGAAGTCCACGCGCTCGAGGATCAGCTAGACCGGGGTCTTGAGGACATGCTTCAGGATCTTCAGCGCCTTACGCAGGCGAACATGACCGACCAGGCCGACCGGTTCGCCACGGCACTCCAGGCCGACCAGATCCTCCCCGAGGATTTCTAGTCACCTCTGAAAGCCACGCCCGCGGGGGGTCGCCGAGCTAGACAGCTCTCAGGCGTACCGCTCGACGACGCTGCCGGCTACAAGCTCGAGTGCTGAGCGCTGGCGCGGCGGGAGCTCAGACAGCAAGGACTTGGCATCCTCGGCGAGCCCCACGGCCCGATCCTTGGCGTCGGCGAGTGCGCCTGTCGACTCGATCCAGTCGCAGACCGTCGCCGCCTGCGCCGCGCCTTTCAGCTCCCGCAGATTGACTGGGGCGCGACCCGGATCACGGTCCCGAGCGAGGATCAGGGGCAAGGTGACGGTGCCGTCCAGCAGGTCGGTCCCCCGGGGCTTTCCCGTGCGCTCCGGTGGACCCGCGACGTCGAGCACGTCGTCGAGGATCTGGAACGCGACGCCGATCCGCTCCCCGAACAGACCAAGCGCCATGGACGGCTCGGAGGACTCGAGGCCGCCGAGCTCGCAGGCGGCGCGGAACAGCACGGCGGTCTTCATCCGGCAACGCTCCAGGTAGCGCTCGGTCGGAGTGTCGAGATTCCATGCGTCGCTTCGCTGCATCAGCTCTCCCTCGGCGAGCTCCGAGCTCGCCCTGGCCAGAATTCGGACCGCTTGAGGCGATCCGCCGCCCGCCAGCTCCGCGAACGCCCGAGAGAAGAGCAGATCGCCGGTAGCGGTGGCGGAAGCGCGGCCTCCGGCCGCGACCACCGTGGGTCTCCCGCGGCGCAGCGCCGAGCCGTCGAGCACATCGTCGTGGACGAGCGTCGCGCCGTGTACCAGCTCGATCGCGACCGCAGCCCTCAGGAGACCATCGCTATTGGGCGGAGGAACGCCCGCCGCAAGGCAGGCGAGCAGCGGGCGCAGGCGTTTGCCGCCGGCGGAGATCGTGTCACCGGCGTGTCGAGCGAGCAGCGCACCGTGTCCCGTGGCGAGCTCAGCCATCCTCGCCTCGAGACGGTCCATGACGCTCGTGAGGACTTCTCCGCCGGCGTTGAACACAGCTTGCACCGCGACGACCGTGCTCACGGCACACTCCCGACGTGCAGGGCAATGATGCCGCCAGCCGTGATCAGGTAGCGGACATCGCGCAGCCCGCAGCTCCACATGATCCCGGCCAGCTGCTCGGGCCCGGGGAAGCGCCTCACTGAGCTCGGCAGATAGCTGTAGGCCGCGGAATCGCCGGCCAGGCGCCCGAGCGCGGGCACCGCCCGGTCGAACCACAGTTCGAAGAAGGTCGACAGGGGCGGCCGACGGGGGGTAGTTATCTCGAGCACCACGACGCGACCGCCGGAGCGCACCACGCGTGTCATCTCCGCGAGGCCACGCCCCAGGTCCGAGAAGTTACGGGCGCCGAAGCCGACGGTGGCGGCGGCGAACTCGCCGTCCCCGTAGGGCAGCGCCAGCGCATTTGCCGCCTCGAAGCGAATACGAGCCTCCGGCGGATCCGCTGCAGCCTTCTCGCGCGCGAGCACCAGCATCTGCTCGGAGAAGTCCGTGGCGAGGACCTCCCCCCCGGGCGCGACCCGGCGCGCAAGCCCCAGGGCGAGGTCGCCGGTGCCGGTGGCGACGTCGAGCGCTCGATCACCCGGTGCGAGCGCCGCCAGGTCCGCCGCACGCCGCCGCCAGGTGTGATGGAGGCCGGCCGTCATCACTCCGTTCATGCGGTCGTAGACGCCGGCGATGCGATCGAACATGGCCCGCACCTGGGCCTCCTCGAGAGTGCCAGGGGCGGAGCGCCCGCCGCGATTGACGCCGACTGGCGCGGAGGTGGATCCGCTGGTCAAGATCAGGCGAGGCTACTGAAGCAGCGACAGGAAGCCCACGAGATCCCTGAACTTCTGTGGCTGGTTAGCCGCGAGGCTCTTGAACGACGGCATCGGCGGAGTCGGATTGATCAAGGTGGAAGCGATCGCCCCCGGCTCCAAGGTCTTCGCGACGTGCGTGAGCGAAGGACCAGGGCCGTTATTGCCGTTGCTCCCGATCACATGACACGCCAGGCACCCCGACTGGCCCACCACCAGCTCGCCCGCCCGAAAGGTCGCTTTCTCGCTCGCCGTGAGGCTCGCGGGTGGCGGAAGGTTCACCGAGTTCGGGTCTCCGGTGTTGGCGCCGGTGTACGTCAGGTACGCCATCGCGGTGATCACCGTGATCCCGGCGGCAAACGCGACCGGACGCCGCTCGATCCGCCGCTCCGGGCTCCGGTCGTAGAACGGCAGCAGGAACAGCAGGATCATGGCGATCGTCGGCACTCCGATCGTCGCCATCGGGGTGAACTTCGGGACGTTCTTCATCACCCGCAGGACCTCGAACAGGAAGTAGAAGTACCAGTCGGGTCGAGGGACATACGTGGCGGTGGTCGGGTTGGCCTTCGGGGCCAGCTCATCCCCGAACAGCAGCGCGAGGAAGATGATCACGAGCATCACGATCAACGCCATGATCGAGTCCTTGGCGACCGCGTACGGGAAGAACGGCTTGCCCTGATTCTTCAGGATCGAGTACTCGCGGAGGTACTGCTCCTTCTGGGCTTGATTCATGCGCCCGATCTCCGGTGCCCGGCGCGAGGAGAGCTCATAGCTCGGTCTCGGGCTCTAGCTCCGGCTGGGGGTCGGCCTTGATCCACGGCGGCGCAGTGATCCCGAGCTTGGAGACGAGGTACAGGTGCACGCCGATGAGTGCAGCGATCGCTCCGGGCACGATCAGCATGTGGATCGCGTAGAACCGCGAGAGCGTCGTCGCGCCGAACTCCGGGCCGCCTCGCAGGAAGTCAGACAGGAACGGACCGACGAATGGGCCTGTGCCGTTGATGTTGACGCCGACGATCGTGGCCCAATAGGCGCGCTGGTCGAAGGGCAGCAGGTACCCCGTGAAGCCCATCACAAGTGTGAGGATCAGCAGCACTACGCCGATGATCCAGGTCAGCTCGCGCGGGTACTTGTAGGCACCGTAGAAGAACACGCGCGACATGTGCAGGAAGATCAGGATGATCATCACCGACGCGCCCCACTTGTGCATGGCGCGGACGAACTGGCCGAGGAATGCGTCGTCGGTGATGTAGCGGATCGACTCGTACGCGCCGCCGCCAGCGTCCGGGCGGTAGAACATCGCCAGGAACACGCCCGTGACGGCCTGGGAGAGGAACGCGAACATCGTCGCCGACCCCAGGGTGTAAGCCCAGTTGATCCCCTTCGGGACCTTCCGGAAGAGCATCCACCTGACTCCCGGGGAGAGCGAGGTGCGCTCGTCGATCCAGTCGACGACGGTGATCCCAGCCTCGGCCGGCGAGAATGCGCCGACGTCTTCGGGCTCGCCCGGCTTCTTGGGCTTCGGCTGGAGGACCTTCGGTAGCGGCGGTGCTGGGAGGCGGGGCATTCCTATTTCCCTGGGAGAACCGACGTGTCAAAGCGCGCCGGGTAGAGGAACTGGCCGACGCCGTCGAGCGGCTCGCCTGGGTCACGGGGCGAGAAGCGCTGAAGCTCGCTATTGACCGAGTAGCGCGGCCCGATCTGAACGTAGCCCTGATACACGCGGGTGTAGAAGCGATCGAGCGGCCGCACCGGCGGACCTCCGGCGACCATCCCGCGGAAGTCGTATACGCCACCGTGGCAGGGACAGATGAAGCGCTGGGCGGCGTCCACGTAGCGCACTGGGCAGCCCAGGTGCATGCAGCGCGAGGACAGGGCAATGAAGTGGTTGTACTGGTCCTCGTGCTCGGTGTCGATGCTCGAGTTACGGGCGCGGACATAGGCGATCGAGTATCCGGCCTCGCCGATTCCGGGAACGATCGTCAGCACCTTGGTGACGTAAGTGTCGGTGGGGAAGTCGCCCGGCACCCCGATCGTCTGCCACGAGAACGGCACACGGCTGAAGATCGGCCCGAGCGCGAATCCGAGCACCGGGAGGGTGAACGCCGCGGCCGCCACTGCGCCCGCTCCGTTCGTTACGACATCCATGAACCGCCGACGGGTGATCGTCTCGCCGTCGAACGCGCCCGGCATCTCGCGGTCGATGGTGTACTTGGATTTCTTCTGTTTATGGCGGGCCGGCACGGAGCTTCTTTACTGGATTGAACGCGCCGGAGAGCCTATCGTCAACAAAGAGACGACCGTCACGAGCCTGACCGACGCCCGGCACTGCCTACCAGGGGTCCGCGGGCCGCTTCACGCATCGCAGACAGGGCCTCCGGGCGCTGGGTTCGCGCGAGCTCCTTGGCGGTGCGGTGGGCGTCCGTCGCGCCCCAGCCGATCGCGACGGCGCCCGCGTCCCAGACCGCATCCGCCAGCTCCGGGGTCGAGCCTAAGTGCGCCTGCGCCACGAGCGAGATCACATCCGCCAGCTCCGCCACCGCGTCGAGATCCCCAAGCCGCGCGAGTGCCGTCAGACCCATCGCGTAGAGCTGATCGCCGAGCAGCAGGGCCAGATCGGGATCCGGGCAATCGATCAGCCGCGGTTGCCCGTAGTGAAGGCAGGAGCCTTCGAAGATCATCTCGAGCAGCAGCTCGTATTTCCCGGGGTCGCTCGCGCACCGTGGGCCGTCGGCGGCGACCTGCGCTGGGCCCGGTGCATCGAGCTCACCGACGGGATGCTCATGCAAGGCCTGCGCAACCGTTCCCCCGTGCGCGATCAGCGCTAGACGCAGCGCGGCAACTCCTTCCCGCGCGCTCCTCACGGGGCGATCTCCGCGAACGCCGTACGCGCGGCCTCCGCCGTTTGCTCGATGTCCTCATCGGAGTGGGCCAGCGACGGGAACCACGCTTCGAACTGTGACGCGGGCGGATACACGCCCCGCGCCAGAAGCGCTCGGCACCAGGCGCCGTAGCGCTCGAGATCGCAGGCTGCCGCGTCGCCGTAGTGCTCGACCGGTGTCTCGCTGAAGAACGGCGTCAGCAGTCCGGGAACGCTCTGCACCTGAATCGGGACACCGGCGCCGGCTGCGGCCTCGCGAAGTCCCCGAGCGAGCGCATCCGTCGTCCTCGAAAGCCGCGCGTACGCCGCGGGATCAAGCCGGGCCAGGGTGGCCAGCGCGGCCGACACTGCAAGCGGGTTTCCCGACAGCGTCCCCGCCTGGTAGACGTCTCCCGCAGGAGCCACTCGCTCCATCAGCTCTCGCGAACCGCCATAGGCCGCCGCGGGAAGACCGCCGCCGACGATCTTCCCGAGGATCGTGAGGTCGGGCATCACGCCGTAGTGCTCCTGGGCACCCCCACGACTGATCCTGAAGCCCGTGATCACCTCGTCGAATATGAGCAGCGCGCGGGTTCGCGATGCGAGTTCGCGGAGCAGTTCGAGGAAGGCCCGCGGGGGCGGGACCACGCCCATGTTCGCTGGGACGGGCTCGACGATGATCGCTGCCAGGGGCTGGCGCTCCGCCTCCTCGGTCACGCTCCGAGCATCACCCCATTCGACGATCACGGTTCCCGCGGCGGCCGCGGCGGTCACTCCTTGACTCGACGGGATGCCCTGCGTGGCCAGCCCCGAGCCCGCCTGCGCGAGCAGCCCATCGACATGGCCGTGGTAGGCGCCGGCGAACTTAAGCAGCGGCTCGCGCCCGGTGGCGGCGCGGGCGAGCCTGATCGCGCTCATCGTCGCCTCGGTTCCCGAGGAGACCATCCGCATCATCTGCACCGACGGGACCCGGCGGACCACCTCCTCGGCAAGCGCTACCTCGCCTTCGGTGGGGGCGCCGAACGAGGTCCCACGCGCGGCGGCTTGCGCGACCGCGTCAACCACCGCAGGATGCGCGTGGCCCAGGATCAAGGGCCCCCAGGAGCTGACCCAGTCGATGTACTGGTTGCCGTCGACGTCTCGGATCCTCGATCCGTGGCCTGAGGCGATGAAGATCGGATCGCGCCCGATCGAGCGCATCGCCCTGACCGGCGAGTTGACGCCGCCGGGAAGCACTTGGATCGCCCGGCTGTAGAGGTCGGCTGACCGGCTCACACGCCGGCGTACTTGCGTTCCCAGGCCCTGTGGTCCTCGGTGAAGTACAGCAGCCGGATCTTCTTGAACTCGGTCGAGGAGTACAGGGTCGCGCGCTCCTCGATGCCGGTGTCCTCC
>CATPAX010000145.1 GCA_955652215.1 uncultured Solirubrobacteraceae bacterium
AGCTCGAGATTCAGCTCGACGACACTGAGGTGCGTCCCGGTCCCGACGCCGGCCGAAACCAAGCTCAGCGGCCGCGCCTCACTTGCGCTAATCAACTCGTCCAAGCCGCGTATGCCCGAGCGCCCGGGTGCAACCTCACCGTATCCATCCACCCGACACTCCTCCCGCTCGGCGCGCGGACGAGGCTATCCCACCGCCAGGTCCCGACAGCCGCCAGGCAAGCCGGGGGCCACCAGCCGCGCAAGCAGCGCCTGACGTGGTTTGGTTCAGAGTTCGGTCGCCGGGTAGACGACCATGGGATGGGTAGCACCGCGCATCCCGGGGTGAGACTTCCTGGCGGCATCAAGCTGCCGAATCGGTATGTCGTGCGCCAGCGCATCGCAAACGGCGGCATGGCGTCGGTGTGGTGCGCAGAAGATCGGATACTGGGGCGTCCGGTCGCGATCAAGCTTCTGTCGGAGCCCTACGCGCACGATGCGGGGGCCGTCTTGAGGTTCAAGCGTGAGGCGCGCGCGGCGGCACGGCTCTCGAGCCACCCGAAGGTCGTCACGGTGTTCGACGTCGGCGAGATCGCTGACGTCTCCCAGGACGATCCTCCCCGCGCATTCATGGTGATGGCGTATCTGGAGGGCGGGAGCGTCGCCGACGCGATGCGAAGCGGCCCGATCAGTCGTGCCGAGGCTTTGAAATGGATCAGGGACACCGCCGCTGCGCTCGACTACGCCAACCAGCGAGGCGTGCTGCATCGTGACGTTAAGCCGGAGAACCTGCTGCTTGATCGTGATCGGGTCGTCCACGTCGCCGACTTCGGGATCGCCCGTATCGCCACCGAGACGCCGATCACGCAGAGCGGGCAGGTACTCGGCACCGCGGCCTATCTGGCGCCGGAGCGCATGGTCGGCGAGCCGGCCACCGAGGCGAGCGACCGGTATTCACTGGCCATGGTGGCGTTCGAGCTGCTCACGGGCAAGCGACCGTTCGAGACCCCGGCTTCGGGCTCGCAACTTCACCGGCCCGCCCAGGAGCAGCCGCCGGTCGCGAGCCAACTCAACCCCACGCTCCCTCGCGCTGTCGATGCCGTTCTCGCGCGAGGGATGGCCAGGAGCCCGGAGGACCGCTGGCCAAGTGCCGCGGCGTTTGCCGCCGCGCTCGAGGAGGCGGCGGGGCCGGCCCCCACCGTGGCGACGGCACCACTTCCAATCAGGCGCACTCGCGCGCGGCCGGTGACCGGCTACGTCCCGCCGCCGCGAAACACTGCGCCCGTCCGTGCTCCTCGCGAGCGGAGAAGGTTCGGACGCGTCCTGGCGCTCCTGGCCCTTGGGGCCGTGGTTCTGGCGGTCGCGGTCGTCGCTCTGGCGCGCCAGGGCGGGCAAGCCCCCAGCGGTGCGAGCACTCACAAGAGCGCCACCGTGCGATCTCGACACCACGCCACGCACCGCGCGGCGGCTCGGACGAGCACTCAGGCGAGCGTGCCCTCCACGTCCCCCTCAACTCCCGCCACCGGGTCCCCGAGTGCAGGATCTTCGAGCTCCACACCCGCGGCCACGCCCTCTACCGCAGGCGGCGCCGCCTCGTCGGCGCTGGAGACCCAAGGACACCAGCTGATGCTGGACGGGAACTACTCGGCTGCGATCCCGATCCTTCGGCATGCCGTCGCCGCGGCCTCACCCCAGGACGTGGTCTACGCGTATGCGCTCTACGACCTCGGACGATCGCTGAGACTGGCCGGGGATCCGCGCGCAGCTATCCCGATCCTCGAGCGGCGGATGCGGATACCGATCGAGCTTCCCACGGTGGCCGCCGAGCTGGCGGCGGCGAGGCGGGCGGCGGGCGTTGCGGCACCGGCAGCGGCCTCTGCGCCCGGGCCCGGACAGGGCCAGCACGACGGAAACGGAAACGGAAACGGCAACGGCAACGGCGGGGCTTGAGCCAGGCCGGCGCTCTAGGCCAGCGCCTTCTTGACAGCCAACACGGCCAGCACCGCCTCCGCAGCGAGCCGGCCGGTGTCTCGCTTAGCGCCGCCGTGGACGCGCTCCAGCGCCTGGTCGAGATCGTCCACCGTCAGCACCCCGAACCCGCATGGCACGCCAGTCTCGAGCTGAACCTGCTGAATTCCCCGCGCCGCTTCGGCACAGACGTAGTCGTAGTGGTCGGTTTCTCCTCTGATCACCGCGCCCAGGCAGACGACCGCCGCGTAGTCCCGCGAGCTCGCCGCAAGCTTGGCCAGCAGCGGCAGCTCGAACGCCCCCGGCGCTTCGAAGCGATCGACCTGTTCGATGCCCGCTTCGCTTAGAGCTTCCCGCGCACCGAGCTCGAGCTTCGCGGCGAGATCGACATAGAACGTAGCGACGCAGAGGGCCACCCGCGGCGATACCGCGTCAGCGCGCTCCTCGTCATCCATCGCCGATATTGCGGCGCTGTCGGTCGTGCTCCTGCTCCTCGTGGAGCATCTCCTCATCGAGCGCTAGTCCCTGGTGATGCAGCGTGTGGCCGAGCCGCTCTCGCTTCGCGCGCAGGTAGGCCTCGTTGTGACGGTTCGGGACCTGCTCGATCGGGATCTGATCCGTTACCGACAGGCCGTAGCCGGCCATGCCGGAGATCTTCTTCGGATTATTGGTGAGGATCCGGATGCTGCTCAGCCCCAGGTCGACGAGGATCTGCGCGCCTATCCCGTAGTCGCGCAAATCGGCGGGCAGCCCGAGTCGTAGGTTCGCATCGACGGTGTCGAGCCCGGTTTCCTGCAGCTTGTAGGCGCGGAGCTTGTTGAGCAGTCCGATCCCGCGGCCTTCCTGGCTCAGGTAGAGCAGCACGCCCAGGCCCTCCCGCTCGATCATCGAGAGCGCGGCGTTGAGC
>CATPAX010000146.1 GCA_955652215.1 uncultured Solirubrobacteraceae bacterium
AGCGACGGCATGGATCTCATCGATGATCACCCAGCGCGCGTCCTCGAACAGCGATTGCGAGCGGCCCGTCAGCATCAGATACAGCGACTCGGGCGTGGTTATGAGGATGTCTGGAGGGTGTCGCAGCATTGCCTGGCGCTCCCGCTGCGGCGTGTCACCTGTGCGCACCGCGACGCCGAGGTCCGCGCCGATGCCTCGCAAGGGTGCTCTCAGATTTCGGTCGATGTCGTATGAGAGGGCCTTCAGCGGTGAGACATACACGAGCCCGATCCTGCGGTCCTCCACGGGGGGCGCTGCGGCCAGCTGGTCGATCGCCCACAGAAAGGCAGCAAGCGTCTTACCTGAGCCGGTGGGTGCCGAGATCAGCACGTGCTCGCCGGAGGCGATCGCCGGCCACGCCTGCTCCTGAGCGGGCGTGGGGTGCTCGAATGCGCGCGCGAACCATTCGCGCGTCCGGGGACTGAATTGCTCTAGCGGGGTCGTACGTTCAGCGTAGCTCGCGCGCCGCCGTCAATACAGCGTCGATCATGTCCTCCGTAAGCCTGCCGGTGAACGTGTTCTGCTGGCTCGGGTGATAGCAGCCGAGAAGCCTGTAGCGGCCGAGCTCGACGGCTTCACCGTGGCCGAATCGAGGGCGTGGACGGGGCAGCGAGATGCCAAGGCTGTTGAGCGCCCGGAGCGCGGCATCCCAAGCAAAGCCACCCAGGCAGACGATCACCCGGACGCCGGTGAGCAGCCCCAGCTCCGCGCCAAGGTAAGGCAAGCAGTTGTTGCGCTCTGAGGGCAGCGGGCGGTTGGCGGGCGGCGCGCACCGCACGGCCGCGGTCACGAAGCAGTCCTGCAGGCGCAGGCCGTCCGCGGGTGAGACCGACTGCGGCTGGTTGGCGAACCCTGCCCGCCACAGCGCCGCGAACAGCCAGTCGCCGGAGCGGTCGCCGGTGAAGATGCGCCCAGTGCGGTTGCCGCCATGCGCGGCGGGCGCCAGGCCGAGGATCAGGACGCGGGCCTCTGGGTCCCCGAAGCCTGGAAGCGGCTTGCCCCAATACTCCTCGGAGGCGTACGCGGCTCGTTTGCTGTGCGCGACCTCTTCACGCCACGCGACCAGCCGCGGGCAGCGCCGGCACGAGATGACCGTCCGTTCGAGCGCCGCGAGCTCGCCGGCGCTCACGAATTCGCGGGGGCCAGCAGCCCGGCGATCACCCTGTCGATTACCGGGGCGAGCTCGAGCACGTCCTTGGGCTCTCCCAGCCGCACCTGGCGGGAGACCAGCTCGTTGATCGCACCGACGATCGCGATCGGGTCATGCGGCGAGCGGAACCGCTCGATCAGCCCGCGCTCGGCGGCCGCGGCATTCTCGGCGTCCAGCAGCTCGGCGTATTGCTGCATGCTCTCGTCGCGCCGGCGGGCGGCGTTCGGCCCGGCGCCAAAGATCTCTACGAGCAGCGTCTGCGCGAATTCCGGGTGTTCGGAAAGCGTCGTGAGAAACGCCCGGATCGCCTGCTTCAGGCGCTCCTTTGGATCGCTGCCCGCCCGCTCGGCTGCCTTCATCATGGCCTGCACGACGACGTCGGCAGCCGTGTCGAACAGCGCGATCATGCAGCCTTCCTTGTTCGCGAAATGCTCGTAGAAAGTCGCCTTCGACATGCCCGCACGGCGGCTGATCGATTCGGAGCTTGCCTGCGCGTAGCCGAGCCTCGCGAACTCCTCCGCCGCAGCCTGAAGAAGCCGACCGCGCTGGATCGGTAGCCGCACCTCTAACGGCGGCGCGTGGCGCCCTCGTGCCGCTGGTCCCGGTGTTGCCACTGCGCCTCAGGCCTTGAGCGCGCGCCCATATTGGCGCTCGTAGTAGTCACGGTAGGCCCCCGAGCGAATCGGTTCCCACCACCAGCCGTTCTCCCGGTACCAATCGACCGTACGCGCCAGGCCGTCCTCGAATCGAGTAAGCGCGTGCCAGTCGAGTGACTCGAGCTTGGCTGAGGACAGCGAGTAGCGGCGGTCGTGGCCGAGGCGGTCCGTCACATGCTCGATGAGCGTCGGGTCGGCACCGGTCAGCTCGACGATCCGATTGACGACCGCCAGGTTCTCGCACTCGTCGGGGCCGCCACAGTTGTAGGCCTCGCCCGGCGCGCCGTGAGCCAAGACGTGACCGATGCCGCGCCCGAAGTCCTCGACGTAGAGCCAGTTGCGGACGTTACGGCCGTCGCCGTAGACGGGAAGATGATCACCCGCGAGCGCGTTGAGGATCATCAGCGGGATCATCTTCTCGGGGTACTGATAAGGGCCGTAGTTGTTAGAGCCCCGGCAGATCGAGGTGTGCAGGCCGAACGTGTGGCAATAGCTCGCGACCAGCAGGTCCGCGCCCGCCTTGGTGGCGCTGTACGGACTCGAAGGCCTCAGCGGCGAGTCCTCCGTGAACGATCCCTCATCGATCGAGCCGTACACCTCGTCGGTCGAGACCTGCACGTAGCGCAGGTCTTGCTCGCGGGCCGCCTCGAGCAGCGTGTGGGTGCCCTGCATGTTCGTGATCGTGAACGCCTCAGGCCCGGAGATCGAGCGGTCGACGTGGGTCTCGGCGGCAAAGTTGACAATCGCCTCGCAGCCTTCGACGGCCTCAGCGACGGCGGTCGGGTCTTCGATCGCCCCGTGGAAGAAGCGGATCTCATCGATCACGTCCTGCAGAGTCTCGCGACGGCCTGCGTAGGTGAGCTTGTCGAGCACCGTGATCTCGTCGCCGTGATCGTGCAGGCGAAGGCGTACGAAGGTCGAGCCAATGAAGCCAGCAGCGCCGCACACGAGCAGCTTCATGCCGACACCTTTACGGCCATGTACTCCGCCAGGCCCTGGTGCCAGTGCGGCAGCGCCGGCGCCACGCCGCTGCGCTCGGTGCGAAGGACGCTGTACGCAGGGCGAGGAGCAGGGCGGGGCATCTCCTCCGTCCCGCACGGCTTGACCTCGCACTCCAGACCGGCCACTGAGACGACCTCCCGCGCCAGCTCGAACCACGAGCACTCCCCGCCGCCCGCCACATGGAGAGTCCCGAGCGGCCGCTGCACTGCGAGGGCGACCAGCGCGGGCGCAAGGTGCCCGGTGAACGTCGGGCACCCCACTTGGTCATCTACCACCTTGACCTCGTCACGCTCGGCAGCGAGCCGCAGAATCGTGGCGGGGAAACAGGGACCGCCGCCGCCAAACAGCCAGGAGGAGCGCACAATCGTGTGGCTGGTGGGAGCCTCGCGGGCGACGGCAAGTTCCCCGGCCAGCTTCGAGCGACCATA
>CATPAX010000147.1 GCA_955652215.1 uncultured Solirubrobacteraceae bacterium
GACTGCTGCCGCAGACAGCAGCTTATGGGCGGCGTCCGATAAAAGCTCCAGACGCCGGGCGAGGAAATCTCCCGCCTCCTGAGAGGACTGTGCGCCCGCCATCGCATCCGGATCGATCCGCCACCCGAACGGCTCGTCGACCAGTGCTCCGCACTCCACCAGGCCACGGAGCACCGCGGACGCCATGAACGGGTTTCCCCGCGACAGTCGGACCACCGCTTCACGCGCCTGCTCTGGGAGTTCCCCGGCCATGGTCTCCGCGAGGCGCTCGACGTCGGGCTCGGCAAGTGGCGGAAGCAGCAACTTCAGCGTCGGCGCCACGCGCCTGAGCGGATGGTCGGCCGCAACCTCTTCGGAGCGGAAAGCCACGACCACGAGCACGTGGCGCCTCACAGCGCGCGTCTCGGCTATCGCGTGCCAGTGCTCGAGGAGATGCGCCGTAAGACTGCTCGACCACTGACAGTCGTCAAGGATCACGACTGCTGGCTGTTCGCTAGACCCGAGCGACTCGAGTAGTTTCGAGAGCCCTTCGACGATCAGCGTCTCGGCGAAGGCTTCCGGACCGAGATCGACGGCGCCCTGCGGCTCGAGCACCTCGGCCAGCTCAGGCAGCACCGCGCACACCGGGCCCTGCAGATCGCCGAGGGCCCCTGCGATCGCCGCAGCGACATCTGGGTCGAGGCTTGCCCGCGAGACGATCTCCTGCGCGATCCCGACGATCACCGGTAGGGGACGGCTTGCGACCTGCTCGATGCCTTGAGCGCGCAAGATCCACGCCCCCGCGCGAGCGGCCCGATGCGCGAGCTCCTCGAGCAGGCGGGTCTTACCGCCGCCTGACTCGGCCTCGAGCACCACGAGTCCGCCCGCGCCTGCGCTCGCCGCGCGGAACTGAGCGTCGAGCGCCGCAAACTCGTCTCCGCGACCGACGAAGGCGGGCTCAACGAGCGTGCTCCGCGGGTCGTGCAGACCAATTACCAGCGGGGGCTCGTCGATCCCGTGACGCCTGGCGGCCTCGATCTCGATCAGGTCCGCGAGCGCCGCCTGGGCCGACTGGTAGCGGTCGCGAGGCTCCTTTGCGAGCAGGCGCTGTAGAAACTCGTCGAAGACGCGCGGGACGTCGATGCCCAGGTCCCGCAGCGAGGGTGGCGCGATCGTGAGATGGCGGCGCAGGAGCTCGCCGACGCTGTCGGCCTCAAACGGCGGCACCCCGGCAAGACATTCGAACACCAAGACGCCGACGGAATAGAGGTCTGAGCGCTCGTCGACGGGACGCGCGAGGAGCCCCGCTTGCTCGGGCGAGGAATACATCGCGGTACGCAGTAGCTGTTGCTGATCGGGGGTCTCGATCAGCGAGCTGCGCCCGAGGCCGAAGTCGGCCAGGGTGGCCCGATCAACGGGGCCGTCGTCCGGGACGATCACGTTCTCCGGCTTGACGTTGCGGTGCAGAACCCCGCAGCCATGAGCCTCGCGAAGGGCCTCGAGCACCCCGCGCCCGACCACGAGCGACTCATCGACCGTCAAGGGCCGCTCCTGGAGGCCCTGGTCGAGTCCCGCTCCGGGTACAAAGGGCGTCACGAGATACCCGCGACCATCCGTTTCGGAGACCAGCAGCGGCGCGGCGAAGGAGGTCGTCTCGAGCTTGGACAGCGCTTCGACGTCGTGCTCGAGGCGCATCCAAGCGCCCGAGGAGATAGCGGCGACCGGGGCGGTCTTGATCACCACCTCCGAGCCATCGCGCTCGTCGCTCGCGAGCCAAGTCTGTACCACCCGCCCGCTGCGTAGCACCGAGCGCAGGCGAAGATGTGGCTCGACGATTGGGCCGTTGATCGTGCGCCGCCGGCCGGTAGCTGCGGCTGAGCCGTTCTCAGCGTATGGTCGCGCCCAATTGGCAGCCGCGGCGTCGTCCCCCACCCCATTCGGGGCCGGCACACCATCGGCGGCGCCGGCGGTGATGACGTCGTCGGATACGTCCTCGTATTCGGAGGGCTCCGCGCTCATGCCCCCTGCTCAGCGACTCCGCTCATTGCGATGTTCGTTCGCCAGTTGCCCCAGGCTTTCCCTGGTCGCCGCACCCCCCAAAACGCGAGGACCCAAGGAGTTTTTCGGGACGATACTCCCCATTTCTGTACGCTCGCAAGCGGGCGAGGCCGTTTGTCAGCCCCATACCTCCTAAAAGCTCACTAATTCGACGAAAAGCTGACGACGGGTTCTCATTTGGGCTGCTCGATCATTCTTTCGGTGCCCTGTGACGCCAACCGGTGCAGGGCCAATTTTGCCGCCAGGCGCCACCCGGGCGGTATCGTCCCGGACCGTGATAGACGAGGGTCTCCCGATCGCATACGAGGTGCTCGACGAGGGTGTGCCGGTCTACGCCTTCGGAGGGCACCAGGTGGGTACCGTCGAGCACGTCGTCGCTGCCCCGGAGCTCGACATCTTTCATGGGATCGTGATCGATGTGGATGGCGAGCGGAAGTTCGTGCCCGCCGATCAAATCGCCTCGTTGCACGAGCGTGGAGTCGACCTGGCGATCGACGCGGCGGCGGTTACGGCGCTGCCCCCACCGCACGGCGGGGCGCCGGCATGGCGCGACGCTGAGCCGGGCGTAAGGCCGAGCGCCTGGCAGCACTTTCTCGATCTCCTCTCGGGCCGCGATCCGAGAAGCAGGAACTGGACCGAAGAGCAGTAGCTACCAGCGCCCGCGGTGCACGACCTCCTCGAACGGTCTGCGATTGGGGTTGCGCAGCGGACGTAGCGGACGGTCCGCCGGATAGCCGAAGTCGATCAGGTACGCGGCAACCCGATCTTCGGGAAGGTCGAGCACCCGGCGGGCCTGCGCCTGGTCGCCAACTGCGGAATGTCCGGCGCCGATCCCCAGATCGGCGGCAGCAATCATCATCGCCATCGTCGCCTGACCGATGTCGTACCTCGCCGTGAGTCGCTGCCGTTCTTCCTCAAACCGGGGAATGACCAACGCGACGGTCGCAGCCGAATGCGCGACGTGCCCCGCGCCCCGCCAGACCTTCGCCAGCTCACGCAACTGCTCGCGATCGGTGACGAGCACGAAGTCCCACGGCTGCGAATTCCGCGAGGACGGTGCCCGCCGCCCGGCCTCGAGGATCCGGTCGAGGTCGCCGGCGCTGAGCTCCCGGTCCTCGAAGCTGCGGACGTTACGGCGAGAGGTGATCGCGTCCCACGTGTCCATGCTGCCTTCCTTTCGGTGGCCTTGAACAGACTCTAAGACGCGATGCGCCGATAATGCTCGGGATGCAGGAGTTCGCAAACCCTATGAGCGAGAGCGATGTCGATGCTGACCCGGTCGCGCAGTTCGCCGCGTGGTTCGCGCAGGCGTCCGGCGCCGGCATCCGGATGCCCGAGGCCGTCGCAGTCGCGACCGCTTCAGCCGGGGGCGAACCATCTGTCCGCATGGTGCTCCTCAAACGCTTCGACAAGCGCGGCTTCGTGTTCTTCACAAACTATGAGAGCCGCAAGGGACGGGAGCTGACCGAGAACCCGCGGGCTGCGTTGCTGTTCTACTGGGACGCTCTCGGGCGCCAGGTGCGAATCGAGGGGCCCGTCCGGCGGACGTCTGCGGAGGAGTCCGAAGAGTACGTGCGAAGCCGACCGCGGGGAAGCCAGATCAGCGCCCTTGCCTCACCGCAGAGCCGCCCTGTCGCGGATCGCGCGGAGCTAGAGCGCAGCGTGGCGGAGATAGCCGCCGGGCACATTGAGGGTGAACTGCCAATCCCGTCGTGGTGGGGTGGCTACGTGGTGGAGCCCGAGAGCTTCGAGTTCTGGCAGCACCGGGAGGACCGCCTGCACGACCGGCTCCGCTACACGCCTGACGGGACGGGGTGGCGAATCGAGAGGCTCGCGCCATAGTGACCCGGGGCATCAATTCGTCGCCGCTCGAGCGTCTGCCGGGCCACAAGCGATGAGCGTCCTCACGCCATCGGCCCGTGCGGTGATCGAGTCAGACCACTTGGCGCATCTGGTGACGCTCGATCCCGACGGCCACCCGCACGTCACGATCGCCTGGCTGGGACTCGACGGCGACGAGATCGTGATCGGCAGCCTTCGCTGGTTCCGCAAGCTCCGAAACATCCAGCGAGACCCGCGCGTCTGTGTCTCGAAGGAGGGCCTCGCTCTTCACCCGATCGGGCTCCGTGAGTACCTGGTCGTCTATGGAACGGCGCGGATCGAGGAGGGTGGCGCCGCGGACCTCCTGCGGCGTCTCGCCCGGGTGTACATCGGTCCCGATACGACATTCCCTCCCGACCAGGACCCGCCGCCTGGGTGGATCACTCGGATCACACCGGAGCGCCTCGGCGGAGCCGGGCCCTGGATGCAAGGAGAGTAGTCGCCACATGCGCTTGTCCGTCCTTGACCAGTCCCCCGTGTCCGAGGGCTTCACCGCCGCCGACGCCCTGCAGAACACGCTCGATCTCGCTCATCTGGCGGACGAGCTCGGATACCACCGGTACTGGGTGGCCGAGCACCACGGCGGTCCGATGCTCGCGAGCGCGGCACCAGAGGTCCTGATCGGCCCGATCGCCGCAGCCACGCGCCGGATTCGCGTGGGGAGCGGCGGCGTGATGCTTCCCCACTACAGCCCGCTGAAGGTTGCAGAGACGTTCACGATGCTGGCGGCTCTGTTTCCGGGCCGCATCGACCTCGGGATCGGCCGGGCGTCTGGGACGGATCCATTGACCACGTACGCGCTCCAGCGAGACCGCCGCCAGGCGTCCCCCGACGACTTCCCCCAGCAGCTGGCTGAGCTGCTCGCGTATTTGGAGGACAACCTGCCCGCCGACCATCCCTTCCACCGGCTCCCCGCCGCGCTTCCCGGCCGACCCGAGGTGCCGAGCACATGGCTACTCGGCTCATCGCCGCAGAGTGCAATCTGGGCGGCCGACTTGCGATTGCCGTATGCGTTCGCGGACTTCATCAACCGCGACGGCGCGGAGATCGCCGCGCTCTACCGCGAGCGCTTCTCGAGCGACGCCCAGGACGGGGGCCCGCAGACCGCCGTTGCCGCGTGGGTCCTGTGTGCATCGAGCGACGAGGAGGCTGAGCTGTTGGCGACGAGCAGCCGGATGACGCTGCGGCTGCTGCGACGTGGCCAGCTGATCCCAGTTCCGCCGCCGGAGAAAGCACGGGAATGGTTGGCGCGTGAGGAGCGCACCCAGAGCGCAGCGCGAGCAGGTCGGAGAGCGATCATCGGCTCACCGAACACGGTGCTTCCGGCGCTTGAGGCACTGGCAGACGAATACGGCGCTGACGAGGTGATCGTCGTGACGATCACCCATGATCACCAGGCGAGGCGTCGCTCCTATGAGCTGCTCGCCGAGGCTGTCGGACTGGCCCGTCCGGACGCCGAGGCGAGTGACCCTGTGGCGCACCTGCGCTGACCACCTCAAGCAGATCGGCGCATCGTTCCTGGAGTGCGCGGGCTGCTGCTGACCCTGGTCACGAACTGCCTCGGGCTCGCATTGGCAAAATCGTGAGCGGCTTCGACATCCACGGCTTCTGGCCGACGGTCGGAGGCGCACTCATCCTGTGGGTTGTCAATCTCGTGCTGGCACCCTGGCGTCGAAAGGCGCGTAAGTACAAGCGCGGTCGCGCCCGAATACGGCGACCACGCGTGGGTTAGCGATCCAGGCGCCCGAGCGCGTCAACCGCCGCCTGGAGGAATCCAGCTGCGATCGAATCGGCGAGGCCGCCAAGCGGCATCATCCGCGGGACTGACAGGTTTGCGTCGAGCTCGACGCTCAGACGACTGTCGGCGTCCAGGCGCCAGATCACCGTGAAGCGCTCGCCGTCACCCGGGCCGTGCGAGATCCGCTCGAGCCTGACAGAGCCGGCGGGGTCGGCACGGACCGCCATCGTCAGGTCGAAGTCCCTAACCAGTGGCCCCCTGGCGATATGGAGCTTGGCTCGAACCTGCGCGGGTGCGCCGTCGCCGTTGCGCTCCAGCACCTGCGCTTCCCGAACGGCCTCCGGGTACCACTGCGGATATGCGTCGACTGCGGCGAGGAAGCGAACGCACTCGTCCTTCGCGACCGTCACAGCCGCGCTCGCGGTGCCGCGTAGCTGCTTCATGCTTCGAGGCTACAGCTGGCGGGAGGACCACAGTACGGCTGATAGCAGCACGCTGACGAGCGCGATGACCAGTCCGATGATCCAGCCCTGGACCTTATTGGCGGCGAGGATTGCGCCGAGCGCAACGCCGATTCCCACAACCCCTCCGGTGGCGACCACCCGGACGAACAACCGCTCGATTCCTGAGCGCCGGCGCTCACGGCCGGGCAGCATGTTCGGTGCCGCCGGATGGGAGCCCGCGGGTGCCTCGGCATCGGGGGCGGTGACCGAGTCAGCGGGTGCGGCGCCACCGGGCACGGTGGCAGAACCCCCCGGGACGCCGCGGTCATCCTCGAGTTCGGAGCGGTGGTCCAGGACGGGGTCGGGTCGATCCTCCTCGGATGCCATATCTCACGTCTCCCCGCAGGCGCCCCGAAGGAAACGCGCGTTCGGCGCGACGGAGCCCAGATGCCCGGGCTTCTGACCCCTGAGCCGCTGGTGATTGCTGAAGGCGGGTCGGTGATCGCACCGCTGGCTATCGAGCGGCTTCCAGAGCGGGTCGACGCGCTCGGCCAGGCTTGGCAGCGCAAGGCCGAGTTCCATTTGACCGCGATCGCCTCGCGGGTGCTCGACCGCTTGGAACGCCGACGCCCGGGGGCGCAAGAGCTCGTCCAGCGGCTTGCGGTTAGGCGCGCGCTTGGCCTCGTCGCGCCCTCCGCGGACATCAGGCGTGTCCGACACCCCGGCAAACCGGAGCTCCGCACGCTGATCGTGATGGTCGATTGCCCGGGCCTCGACGAGCTCTATGACGAGCTTTCGGCCGTGCTCGGCATTCCCGTTACTGCTCCTCCCGCTCATGTCACCTTGTATTCGAGCGACCCACAGGAGGGAATCGGGATCGTCGACGGGCTCGAGCTGCTCGAGCGAGCGCCACCGCTCGGTCACGACGAGCGCACCGAGCTCCGGCGCGCAATGCGCGTCGATCGAGCGTTCGGCCTGTAACCACGGCGGCCGGCGAGGACCAGGCGCTAGGCCATCACGATCGAGGCGAGCGTCTCGCCCTGATCGCCGATGATCCATCGCCAGTGCCCGTTGCAGATCACGGTCTTCTCGCCGGGCTGCGCCGGGGTTCGGTACTCAATCTCGACATCGAGCGTCTCCGGGTCGCCGATCAGGAGCAGCTCCTCCTCGACCGGATGCCAGAACGCGGCGTTGTTTATGTGGCCGGCCAGATCGCATTCGGTCGCCCGGAAGGTCCAGTTGAACGTCCGCTGTGGCTCCGTCGGCGGGGGGTGGCGGAGCCGAGCGCTGACGCGGCGCCCACCGGCGGCCTCGCGGTACTTCGTGAGCTCGTGCGCGGTCAGCGCGGTGGGCACTCGCTTCACCGGATCGAGGTGGACCCACAGGAACACGGCGTCCACGGCCGCGACGTCATCCGCGGCGCCCGCGCGGGTGAGCGTCGTGCCGCGTTCGGCCCACATCCGGCCTAGACCCGCGCAGAACGTACTCAACCTGAATGACTCGCCAAAGCGCGGGAAGCGCTTGACCCTGATGCGCGCCCGCCGAACCACCCACACGGCCATGTCCGCTACGCCCGCATCTTCGACGTCGGCGTACGCGATGTCCTGAAGCCAGCACGCGAGAGCATCGAGACGCAGCCTTCCCGACGGCGCGCAATCACCCATCCCAGGGCGACGGATCTGGCTGTAGACGCGCCCGGGCCGCGGTCCCGCGACAAGTTCGGTGATCGGTTCCTGCTTCACGCCAACGCTCATGCCCCAAGAGCGTACGCACTGCGCAGCGCGTGCCGTGAGAACTTCAGGTGAAGAGGCGCGGATCCGAAGTCACGATCCCGTCCACGCCCTGCAGCCGGAGCGCCTCGATCGCACCCCGGTCGTTGACCGTCCATGCATATAGCCGCCCGCTGGCTGCCGCCACTTGGGCGACGAGGGCTTCGCTCACCAGTCGGTGCTGAGCCATAACCGCGTCCCAGCGTCGATCCAGGAGCCCCACAACGATCTGTTCTCGCCAGTCGCTCCACCGGCGGCTGAGCCGCGCCATGCGCCCGCCGACGGAAATCCCTACTCGGGCGCGCGGCTCCCGAGCGCGGATCGCGTCGATCACCCCGGAAACCTGCGAGGAAATCAGGGCTCGCTCGAGCAGTCCCGCGTGAGCCAGCGCGTCGAGCAGTGTCACCTCGCATCCCGGGTGCTTCAGGTCGACGTTCAGCTCGACATCATCGAACCGCCGGCTGGCCAGGTGGGTCAGGGCACTGCGCAGCGGGACGCTCGCGATGCACCCAGCGTGAAGCACCGTGTGAGCCAGAACGAGCTCCCCCCGCCACCCCCGCACGTCGAACTCGACCATGTCCACGCCGACATCGAGCGCCGCATCGAACGCCTCCAGCGTGTTTGCGGGCGCGAGCGCGCTCGCGCCGCCGTGGCCGATCCGCTGACAGGAGTACGACATCGCCCGCGATAGAAGATCGCAGCCGCGCCGGCGTCAACTCACTAGGGAGCCGCCTGCACGGCGGCAGCCAGCCGGTCGAGGATCTCCCCGTAGATGCGGCGCAGTCCGAGTGGAGCGAACACTCTCTCGAAGAAGCCCCCGATCCCGGCCGCCCCGTTCCAGGTGGCCTCGAGCGTGACGACCGAGCCATCGGCGCCCGGAACGACGGTCCATTTCGAGACAAACGACGACAGCTGATCATGCTCCGCCAACCCGCCATCGCCCTCCTGCACCTCGAGCCTGTAGTCGCGCTCGCGTCCGCCGGCCGCGAAGTGGTACCCGATGACCGTCCCTGCACCCCGCCCGCCCTGCTCCACCCGGTAGGCGGTGTAGTTCTCTGTGAGGATCTTCGGGCGCGCGTCGCGATAGTCGCGCAGAAACTCGAGCACCGCCTTGGGCGTAGCCCCTACCGGCTTGCTGGCACTTGCTCGCACGACGCCCACAGGGTGATTCTGGCAGGCGCGCCCGGCCGGCCACTGACATGATTGCGGCGTGCTCGCCGTTTTCGCATCCTTGATCGATCGCAAAGACCCTCTCCGCGGTCTTTCGATCGGCGAGCGGCCCGACCCCTCGGAGCGCGACGGATGGACCACCGTCACCGTGAAGGCAGCGTCGGTCAACCACCATGATCTGTGGTCGCTGCGCGGCGTCGGGCTGACCGAGGAGCGGCTTCCGATGATCCTCGGCTGTGATGCCGCGGGGCTGGACGAGGACGGCAATGAGGTCGTCCTCTACTCGGTGATCACGAGCGAGGACTGGCGAGCGGACGAGACCTTCGACCCGCGACGCTCGATCCTCTCCGAACAGTATCCCGGCACGTTCGCCGAGCGGGTCTCGGTGCCCCGCCGCAACCTCATCCCTAAGCCCGCTGAGCTCTCGTTCTCCGAGGCGGCATGCCTCCCGACCGCTTGGCTTACCGCCTACCGGATGCTGTTCACCCGCGGAGAAGTCACGCCGGGGTCGACGATCCTGGTCCAGGGCTCAACCGGCGGCGTCGCCACCGCACTGACCGTCCTCGGTAGCGCGGCGGGCATACGCGTATGGGTGACCGGCCGCAGCGAGCATAAGCGCGAGCAGGCGCTCGCACTCGGAGCCGACCAGGCCTTCGAGCCGGGCACCCGCCTGCCCGAGCGCGTCGACGCCGTGATGGAGACGACCGGGGAGGCCACCTGGGCTCATTCGATCAGATCGCTGCAGCCCGGGGGAACGATCGTCATATCCGGGGCGACGACCGGCGATGCCCCGCCCGCCGAGCTGCGCCGGGTGTTCTTCCAGCAGCTCTCGATCGTCGGCTCGACGATGGGTACCCGCGACGAGCTGGAGCGACTGATCCGGTTGTGCGTCGACAAGGACGTACGCCCGGCGATCCACGCCACGTATGCGCTTGCTGACGCGCGGCAGGGCTTCGAGGCGCTGCTTGACGGCGAAGTCGTCGGCAAGGTTGTACTGACCGTCTGAGCCTGGACAGCGCGAGCTAACCCGGCGGCGAAGCGTCCGCCGTGCGCGCTCGCCCGCGAGCTGGGTCGCGGGCGCCCGCGAGCTCAGTCGCGGGCGCTCGCGCGCTCACTCGCGGGCGACCACGGTCAGCTCGCGCCGGAACGGGACGCGATCGTGGTCCTGGGCGGTCGGATCATCGAGTTCCTCTGCATAGCGGTGCCCGTCCCAGACCGCGCTGGCGATCGTGCCCGGAGCGAGCGCGTCGCCGATCGCCTGCACAACCGGGCCATTACCAGCGCCGGCCAGC
>CATPAX010000148.1 GCA_955652215.1 uncultured Solirubrobacteraceae bacterium
AAGCGTTTCCGGAGGAGACGACCGTCTATCCAGGACACATGGGAATCACCACGCTGGGCCGGGAGCGCGCCACCAATCCGTTTTTGCGCGAGCTCGCCAACAACCCGTGATCCAAGCCCCGAAGGGCACGTTCGACGTGCTCCCCGAGGACGCTGCGCGGCGCGAGGTGCTCGAATCCCACGCTCGCAGGATCTTCGGTGCCGCCGGCTACGGGCGGATCGAGACGCCCACGTTCGAGGCGACAGAGCTTTTCGCCCGCGGGGTGGGGGAGGAGACGGACATCGTCCGCAAGGAGATGTACTCATTCGACGACGGTGGCGGGCGCCCGCTGACGTTGCGCCCCGAGGGAACCGCGCCGGTATGCCGGGCTTACCTCCAGCACGGGATGCACAAGCTTCCCCAGCCGGTCAAGTTGTGGTACCTGTCGAGTTTCTACCGATCTGAAGCACCCCAGCGGGGTCGTTACCGGCAGTTCTGGCAGGTCGGCGCCGAGGTCATCGGGTCTGCCGGCCCTGAGACCGACGCCGAGGTGATCGTGCTGCTGGCCGAGTTGCTCGGCGCGCTTGGTGCCCGCGGGACTCGACTGCTGATCTCGAGCCTCGGCACCCCCGAGACGCGTGCGGAATACCGAAAGGAGCTCACCGCCTTTCTCAGGGCGCACCGGGACTCCGTTTCCGAAGAGGTCGTCGCCCGCATCGATCTGAATCCGATGCGCGCGTTCGATGCCAAGGACCGCCGCACACAGGAGACGATGAAAGGCGCACCCACACTGCTCGAGCGGCTCGCGCCGGAGGACGCAGAGCACTTCGAGGCGGTCCGCGCGCTGCTCAACGACGCGGGCCTGCGATACGAGCTCGACCCGACGTTGGTCCGCGGACTCGACTACTACTCGAGGACCGTGTTCGAGTTCACCTCCGAGGCACTTGAAGCGGCGCAATCGACGCTCGGTGGCGGTGGCCGCTATGACGGCCTGATCGAGATGCTGGGCGGCCCGCCCACCGCGGCCTGCGGCTGGGCCGCCGGAGTCGAACGGATGCTGATGTGCGCCGGCGAGCTGCCGATCGCGCCGCAGCTGACCGACCTGTACGTGGCGATAACAGAATCCGCCGGCACGAGGAGCGCTTTCGCGCTCGCGCGAGAGGCACGCCGCGCCGGTCTTCACGCGCAGCTCGAGCTCGCCGGTCGCTCGCTGAAAGGCGAGCTCAGGCACGCCGACCGGATTGGCGCCAGGTATGTGGCGATAGTCGGCCCGGATCCGGGGGCGCCCGTCACGCTGAGAGACATGGCATCGAGGGACGAGCTCGAGCTGGCGGTGCAGGACGTCATCCCGACGATCCTGAGGGGGAGCAGGCTTTCATGAAGCATTCGCCCAGACCCAACGGGTTTCGCGACGCCTGGTGCGGTGAGCTGACCAGCGAGCGCGCGGGCACCCAGGCCCGGGTGGCCGGCTGGGTCAGTCGGCGGCGCGATCACGGGGGGCTGATCTTCATCGACCTGCGTGACCGATCCGGAATCGTGCAGCTGGTGTTTCACCCCGACCGCGCCCCCGGGGCGCACGCGACCGCGCACCGGTTGCGCGCTGAAGACGTTGTCTGCGTGGCCGGGACCGTCGTCAGGCGCGAGCCACAGAACGTGAACCCCAACCTTCGGACGGGCGAGATCGAGCTCGAGGTCGCCGAGGTCGAGATCCTTGCCGACGCGGACACGCCGCCATTCCCACTCGAGGAGGGGGCTGTCGTCGACGAGAGCCTGCGCCTGCGCCACCGCGCGCTCGACCTTCGCCGCCCGGAGCTGCAGGGCGCCCTCGCGCTTCGCCACCGGGTGGTCGCGACGATGCGTGGAGTGCTCGACGAACGCGACTTTCTCGAGATCGAGACCCCCTATCTCACGCGTTCGACCCCCGAGGGCGCGCGCGATTTCCTGGTTCCGGCTCGCATCCAGCCCGGCTCGTTCTATGCGCTTCCGCAGTCGCCGCAGCTTTTCAAGCAGCTGCTGATGATCGGCGGACTCGAGCGGTATTACCAGATCGCCCGCTGCTTCCGCGACGAGGACACGCGTGCCGACCGCCAGCCGGAGTTCACCCAGCTCGACGTCGAGATGGCGTTCGTCGCCGAAGACGACGTGATCGAGTGCATGGAAGCCGTGATGGGCGCGGTGTTCGCGCTCGAGGGCCTAGACGCTCCGTCCCCACCGTGGCCCCGGATGACCTTCGCCGAAGCGGTCTCCCGGTACGGCATCGACCGTCCAGACACTCGTTTCGGGCTCGAGCTCCATGACCTCGGCGACGCGCTCGCGGGCACCGGCTTCAAGGTGCTCGCCGACACGCTGACGAGCGGCGGTGTGGTGCGGGGTCTGAACGCCGGCCGCCGGGAGCTCGCCCGCTCCGAGCTCGATGCGCTCACCGAGCTGGCCAAGCAACACGGCGCAAAGGGTCTCGTGTGGGCGTTCGTGACCGAGGAAGGTTGGCGCTCGCCGATCGCCAAGTTCCTCTCCGCTGGGGAGACCGCGGCGGTCTCGGCGCGGCTCGAGGCCAGCCCGGGCGACCTGCTGCTGATCGTCGCCGACGAGCTCACCACCGCCGGCCAGGCGCTCAGTGCCTTGCGCCTCGAGCTCGGTCGTCGCTTCGAGCTGATCCCGAAAGGACGGCATGATGTCCTCTGGGTCGTCGAGTTCCCCGCTTTCTTCTGGGATTCGCAGGCGCAGCGCTGGGACGCGGCACATCATCCATTCACGGCCCCCACCGGTGATCTGGAGCATCCTGAAACGCTCACATCGCGCGCATACGATCTCGTGCTCGATGGCGCGGAGATCGGCGGCGGCTCGATCCGAATCCATAGCCGCGAGGTGCAGCAGCGTGTGTTCGAGCTGCTCGGGATCGGACCCGATGAAGCCCAGGCTCGGTTCGGCTTTCTGCTCGACGCGCTTCGCTACGGAGCTCCGCCCCACGGGGGCATCGCAATGGGGATCGACCGGATAGTCGCCGCCCTCGCCGGAGCCGACTCGATCCGCGACGTGATCGCCTTCCCGAAAGCAGCCTCGGGCGCCGACCCGCTGACAGGGGCGCCCGCTCCGGTCGATCCGGCCCAGCTGCGGGAAGTCGGACTTCGGCTGGCGTAGTCCTCCCTCCGCGCAGCCACGCTCCGGTGACGGTGCGGCGGGGCTGGCCGATGACATCTCTGCGTCGGCTCGAGCGCAGGTTCCTCAGGTTTCGAGGCGGTCCTGCCGAAGCGGTGCCCTGATGGCGAATGTCTCGCGACCGCTAGTTGGCCTGCTCGTATCCACCTTGGCGTTCTTTGCGATCTGGACTGTCGCGCTGAAGCCGGGCGGCTCTGGTTCCGGGGGCGGATCCCAGGGCCTTCACTCCTTTTCCTCGGCGGTAGCTGCTGCTCACCACGCCGCGGTCAGCTCGGGTGCGGCCAGCGCGGCCGAATCGGGCGCTTTCGCCCAGGCCGGATCGGGCGCCGGCCACATGAGCACCGCCGCTCCCGGCGGTTCGAGCGGGGCTGTTCACTCGAGCTCGACAACCCAGGCCGCGAGCGCCATAGCACCCGCTGCCACGAGCCAGGCCACAACGACGGCACCGGCTACCACGGCCGCCCCGTCAACGGGTGTCACGACCCCCTCAGCGGGGCCCGCGCAGCTGAAGGCCGCGCTCGCCGCACACCAGGTGGTGGTCCTGCTGTTCTACAACCCAGCCGGTGCAGATGACCAGGCCGTCAAGCAGGAGCTCGGCGCGATGAGCGCGCCTGCGGGCGTGCTGGTCCTCTCAGCGCCGATCACCCAGCTGGCGGACTACTCCTCGAT
>CATPAX010000149.1 GCA_955652215.1 uncultured Solirubrobacteraceae bacterium
CGGGACGCTGGTGTTCGTCGCGCTGCCGGCCGACAACGAGGTCACGCTGCCGATCTTCCAGACCGTGCTCAACGGGATCACGATCGTCGGGTCGATCGTCGGCACCCGCGGTGATCTCCGTGAGGTGTTCGAGCTGCACGGTGCCGGCAGGACGAAGGTGATCCGCGAGACCCGACCGCTTGACCAGGTCAACGAGTCAATCGCGGACGTGGAGGCCGGACGCGTGGCGGCCCGGATCGTGTTCGAACCGTAGGCCATCTCGCAGGCCCCTGGTTCGGTTCAGGCGAAGCGACTCACTAACCCGCTGATGGCGGGCGCTCACCGTCCGCTGTCGGTGGGTCGGTTGGTTCTGGATCGAACCGGGCCCGTGCCTGTGGCCAGTCGCAAGTGGCCAAGCGGACGTCGACGAGGCCGGCGCGATTGTTCGCGCGCCCCCCGAAGGCATCGTGGAAGACGGCGAGCATAGTGTGGTTCTCGGGGAGCACGTCGGCGACGAAGTGGGTGATCCCGTGGGCTTCAGCGAGCGCGGCGAGCCGGATCAGCAGGAGCGTTGCCAGGCCGTCATCGTGGTAGGCCTCGGCCACCTCGAAGGCCACCTCGGCCTCGTTCTCGTTGGCGCGGATCGCCAGAGCGTGGGCGACGACGGCCCTGCTGTCGTCGGCGAGCGCGACGAGCCCGACCGCTTCGGGCCAGGTGGAGTGTGACGCCAGCCGAGCTGCCTCGGCGAGGTCGACCGCGACCGAGAAGAAGCGCCGTTGACGGGACTCGAGCGACAGGCTCTGTAGGAGAGCAAGCACGGCCGCCTCGTCCTCGGCGCGAACAGCGCGGATGCGCACTTGGCGGCCGTCTCGCAGGCCAACGGGTCCCTCGATCCAGGCCAGGTCCGTCATTCGCGTCTCGGACTTGGACAGGGTATGGGACGCGCTCGCTGGTTCCCTTGACCTGCGGAGTAGTCTGGACTCAGGAGGGCATTCATCGTGATGTCGGCCCTATATGCGGGCAGCATGATCTGACTTCCGCGGTTGCCCTAGCCCCGGAGGTCGTCTTGCCTGATTTGAAGGTTTCATCCGGTCCGATCGTCCACAGGTCGGTCGCTGGTCGCGACGCCAGCTCCTCGGAGAAGCCGTTCAATGTCGTCATCGTGGGCGGGGGCGTGGCGGGGCTCGAGGCAGCGCTCGCGTTGCGCGAGATCGGTGGGGAGTCCATCGCGACGACCCTACTCGCGCCCAATCCCGAATTCATTTACCGGCCGATGACGGTACGAGAGCCGTTCGGTTACTCGGCCGCGAAACGGTACCCGCTCGATGAGATCGCACGAGACATCGGGGCAGAGCTGCTCTCGGACGGATTCAAATGGCTCGACCACGAGCGCCGCTATGTGCACACCGAGGCCGGCGCCGAGGTTCCCTACGACGCGCTCCTACTCGCCCTCGGAGCGCTGCCATACGCGCGGTTCAAGCACGCACTCACGATCGACGATGGCCAGCTCGATGAGCAACTGCACGGGTTGATTCAGGACGTCGAGGGCGGATACGTGCGGCGACTCGCGTTCATTGTCCCCGGACGAATCGGATGGCCGCTGCCGATCTACGAGCTGGCGTTGATGACGGCCACGCGCGCGCAGGACATGAACATCGAACTCTCGATCACGATCGCCACCCCGGAGGAGAAGCCCTTGGCGGTTTTCGGTCTCGGCGCCAGCGAGGCCGTGGGCAAGCTGCTCGCGGCGAACGGTATCGAGACGATCACCTCGGCCTATTGCGAGGTCCATGAGCCCGGGTGCGTCACGATCAACCCCGGCTCGCGGCAGCTTCAAGCCGATCGGATCGTGGCCATGCCCGAACTGCACGGGCCCTCCGTGCCGGGCATTCCCGGAGGACCAGCGGGCGGCTTCATCCCGGTCGACATCCACTGCAAGGTGCGTGGTGTCGAGAGCGTCTACGCCGCCGGCGACGCGACTGATTTCGCGATCAAGCACGGTGGGATCGCCGCGCAGCAAGCCGATGTCGCAGCGCAGGCGATTGCGGCGAGCGCTGGCGTCACCCCCGAGCCCGCGCCGTTTCACCCGGTGATCCACGCGATCCTCCTGACCGGCGGAAAGCCGCTGTACCTAAGCTCGGACGTCACCGGCGGACACGGCTCGAGCAGTGAAGCCGGCGACTCGCCGACCTGGTCGCCTTCGACCAAGATCGCCGCCAAATACCTGGCGCCCTACTTGCAGGAGCGCGACCGCGTCGCAGGGAGCGCGGGATGATCGCAACGCTCTTTGATCTCAATCATCCGCCGGACACGCAGGCACGATGATGATCCTCCAGCCAGACAGTGATCCCGGGGCCGTCGCGGATCGAGAACCGTCGACCGGTTCGGCGGTTGAGATGCACGAGCTCACGCGGCCCGATTGCCTGCGGCTCCTCGAGACGACGAGCGTGGGCAGGGTCGGAGTCAGCGTCAAGGACTGGGATCACCCGGTGATTCGGCCCGTCAACTACGTCTTCGACCGCTCCTCGCAGTCGGTGGTGATCCGCTCTGCGCAGGGATCGAAGCTGCACGCCCTGCTGCGCTCCACGAACGCGGTGTTCGAGATCGATGGCACTGATCCAGTCGGCCGCACGGGGTGGAGCGTAATCATCGCTGGCGTCACGGTCGAGATCACCGATCCAGCCGAGCTGCGGCGGATCGAGGGCCTGGGACTCGAGCCGTGGGCGCCGGGCCACAAGGGCCACTGGATTGCCATCCGCGCGACCACGGTCTCCGGCCGACGCATCTCGGTCAAGTCCGCCGAATGAGCCCGCCCGCCGGCAGCGGCGGCCGGCTCGACGCTCTCCTGCGGTAGCAGGTCACGGCGTGGGATCGCCACTGTATTTCTCACATCCCGCCTGCCTCGAGCACGAGGCGATTGAGGGACACCCCGAGCGGCCCGCGCGAATCACGGCGATCGAGCGCTCGCTGGCCCAGCGCGGATGGCTCGGATACGAAAGGCGGGAGGCGCCGGCGGCGTCCCGGGAGTCGCTGGTCGCGGTGCATCGCGATGAGTACGTAAACGCAGTGCGCGAGATCAGTGATCGCGGTGGGGGAGCCCTCGACGAGGAAACCGTCCTGAGCGCCGGGTCCTATCGCGCTGCGGCCCACGCAGCAGGGGCTGCATGCGGCCTGGTGGAGGCGTTGTTGTCCGATGGAGAGCCGCGCGTGGGCTTCTGCGCCACCCGGCCGCCCGGACACCATGCGCGCACCGACACCACCTCTGGCTTCTGTCTGTTCAACAACGTCGCCGTGGCGAGCCGACATGCCCTCGACTCGCTGGGCGTGGACCGGGTGTTCATCTTCGATTGGGACGTGCACCACGGCGATGGAACCAACGATCTCTTCCGCGCGACGCCCGCCGTCCTATTCGCCAGCATCCACCAGGCCGGCATCTTTCCCGGTACCGGTGCGCTACACGACGCGGGCGCGCGAGCGGGCGAGGGTTACTCGATCAACCTGCCGGTGCCCAAGGGCTCCGACGAGGACACCTGGCTGTCGCTGCTCGAGCACATCGTGATCCCCGCCGCGGAGGAGTTCCAGCCCGACCTGGTGCTGATCTCGGCCGGCTACGACGCCCACCGCGACGACGAGCAGGGCGGCTGCGAGCTCGAAGCTTCGTCGTTCGCCGAGATGGCGCGACACGTCCGGGCGCTGGGGGAGCGGACCGGCGCGCCGGTGGGCGCGGTCCTGGAGGGTGGATACGCGCTCGACGCGCTCGCAGCCTCGGTGGGCGCCACGATGCAGGCACTCGCCAGCGCCGATGAGCCGGATTCGGTAGCTCCTGACTACCTCACCTCCCGTGCCGCGTCCTACGTCGGCCATCACTGGAGTCTGTGAGAGACCGTGATCCAGCTAGTGGTGGGGAGTCTCCTCCGGCTCCTCGTACCAGCGCTTGCGCTCGCCAATCCGCGCCCGCATCTTCCAGCGCCGGCTCTTCGGGGCTCTCTCCGCGGCCTGATTCAGCGTCGCGAGCTGAGATGAAGGATCGAGCGCTCCGCCCTCGATCGCGGGACGGTCTCCGCCGTTCAGCAGCGCTCCGATCCTCTCCAGGTTGAGCGTCACGGTCCGCCACCACCCCCAGTCCTCGCCCACTAGAGAGCCGAACAGGCGCAAATCCATGGTGCCCGGCTCATCGCTCTCGGAGAACGGGAAGCTCACAAGCAGCCGCAGACAGTCGTCGGCGTCCTTCTCGTTCAGCTCGACGATCTGAAGCTTCGAGAGAAGCAGATCCAACGGGTCGAGCGTGTAGGGCATCCGCGCTAGCCGCGAGCCGAACTCGAGCGTGTGACACATGTGCAGCTTGTCGATCAGGACGTCGATCGCGAGGCCAGTCTCGCCATGGGTGAAGTAGAGCTGCTTATTCCCGTAGAGCGCGTTGAAGTTCTTGTCGGCGACGTAGCCCTGGTTGAGGAGCATGTCCGTCAGGTCCCGCCGGGTCGAGCTCGCCGATCCGAAGTCGAGATCCTGGCCGGTGCGCGAGCGCGGAGGAAGGTCCGGCGTCAGTAGGCGGATCGCCAGGCCTCCCAGCAGGCGAAGCTCGATGCCGCGCTCCGCGGCGAGGTCGATCAGCGCTCTGGCCTCGTCGAGTAGGTGAGTCTCAGTGGCGAGATCGCTCATCGAACGCGTGAGATGACTGGCACGGGGACGCTAGCCCTCGACCCGCTGCGCGAGCTCGACACCCTTGGGGCCGATGTCGATCAGATACCCCCGGAGGATCCCGTGGTTCGCCTCGCTGCCGGGATTGATGCAGAGGGTCTGGCCGACCTTCCGCTCGCCACCGGATTCGTGGATGTGTCCATGGATCGTGAGCAGCGGCTGGTAGCGCTCGATGAGCCGCCGCACTGCAGTCGATCCGACGGGCCCACGGAGGACGTCACCCGCCGAGACTGTCGGACGCAGATTCTCATCGAGCAAGGGTGCCGTGTCGAGACCCGAGTCGTGGGGTGGCACGTGAATCATGAACACCGCGCGGCGGGGATCGCGAACCTGCTCGGCAAGAGCCTCGAGCCGGGCGTAAAGCTCATCCTCGGTCTCCTCGCGCGGCGTCTGCCACGGGGTGTGATTCGACCACCCGGACGCGAGCAATTGCAGCCCTCCAGGGATATCGAGGACCTTGCCATCGACATTGACTGGCTTGTAG
>CATPAX010000150.1 GCA_955652215.1 uncultured Solirubrobacteraceae bacterium
CAGCGAAGCGATCAGCGTGACGCCCAGCGCCGCGGTCATCAGAACGACCCGGCGGAGCCGGGCAGCGCGTATTGGCTGGGAGCGCAAGGCGCGAGATTCTATCCACGGGTCGCCGGACTCGCGGACGTGCCGGTGGCGGTCCATATACTGCGCCGCTGCTTGCGCGTCTCGAGGGGCATCAGAGTGACCGCCTGGGTCCTCATCGCGGCAGGAGTGGCTGCACCGGTAGCGCGCAAGCGGCTGCGTCTGGGGCCAGCCGCCGTGCTCGGCGCGGGAGCGCTCGCGCCAGTCGCTGCGTGCGCGGTGATGCCGCCTGGGCGCAGTCGGCAGCTCACCGTCTGCGCGCTGAACATGTGGACCTACACGGCGGCGTACAAGATGCCCAACGACCATCCACGCCGTCAGCGGGAGCGCGTCAGGATCGACTATCCGATCGCGATCGACCGGGCGCTCGGCTTCGGAATGACTCCGACGCTGCGCCTTCAGCGGGCGTTCGCCACCCCCGGCGCGATCAACCGGTTCGAGCGGCTGCTGGTCTGGTGCCACTGGACGTGGTTCGCGGTCCCCCATGCCAGCGTCGGCTACGTCCTCCTGCGCGATCCGGACCGGGTCCTGAGCGCCGCCGCGCGGATGTACGCGGTGTTCGACATCGGGGCCGTCTTCTACTGGGCGCTCCCGACTGCCCCGCCGTGGTGGGCGGCAGCTCACGGCCACCACGAGGACGGCGACGCCATCCGCGTGAGGCGGATGATGATCGAGTACGGGACTCAGTTCTGGGGAAGCCGCTGGGGCGCTCTCTACGATGCGCTCGGAGGAAACCCGCTGGCCGCTATGCCCTCGCTTCACTTCGCAACTTCGCTGATGGCCGCGCACCTCCTGGAAGAGGTTGGACCTGTGGCCGGGTTGGTCGGGTGGAGCTATGCGGCGATGCTCGGGCTGGCGCTCGTGTATCTGGGTGAGCACTACGTGATCGACCTGATCGCTGGAGCGGCGCTGACCGAGGCGGTGCGGGCCGGCGCGCCGCAAGCCACGAGGTTGTTCGGGCGGGTGAAGACCCTCGAAGGGCGGCCTGCCCCCTGAAGCGCTTGCGTGGCGAGCCGACCGGCGCCACTGAGCGCGTCGGCCCGGGCGATCGCCCGGGACCGCTGGAGGTCTCCTCCGAGGACATGCCGCGGGTCCGCCTAACGCGGGCACGCCTCCTGGCCTCCGTCCTGTTCGTGGTCTCAGCTGTCGCGTTTCTGTACTTCGTGCTTCCGAAGCTCCTCGGGCTGCGAGAGACCTGGAACCGGATCGAGCACGGGAACGCGTGGTGGCTGGCCTTCGGCGCAGTCCTCGAGGTCTGTTCGTTTCTCTCCTACGTCGCGTTGTTCCGAGCCGTGTTCGTTCGCGACAGCTCTCGGATCGACTGGCGTGAGAGCTACCAGATCACGATGGCTGGACTGGCGGCGACGAGGCTGTTCGCATCTGCGGGTGCCGGCGGGATCGCCCTGACGGCTTGGGCACTGCGGCGCTCCGGGCTCGACGGCCGCGTCGTCGCGTGCCGCATGATCGCGTTCATGGCGCTCCTCTACGGCGTCTATATGGTGACGCTCGTGCTTGGGGGCCTGGGGCTGTACCTGGGGGTGTTCCCCGGGCCGGCGCCGCTCGCGCTGACCGTGGTGCCGGCGCTATTCGGCGCAGGGGTGATCCTCGTGTTCCTCGCCATGTCCTTGCTGCCGGGCGACCTGACGCGGCTGCTCGGCTCCTGGACCCGCCGCCAGGGCTTGCTCGCGAAGGTCGCCCGCGGCGCTGCGGCGGCTCCGGCGGCCGTGGCCGCTGGGGTGCGCTTGGCGGTCAGGCTGATTCGCTCACGCAGCGCTGACCTGCTCGGAGCGATCGGCTGGTGGGCCTTTGACATCGCCGTGCTCTGGGCCTGCTTCCACGCGTTCGGCGCCTCACCGCCGAAGGCTGTGATCGTGATGGCCTACTTCATCGGGATGCTCGGGAACACCCTGCCGGTGCCTGGTGGAATCGGCGGCGTCGACGGCGGCATGATCGGCGCGTTCAGTGCCTTCGGGGTCTCGGTTGAGATCTCGATCGTGGCCGTGCTCGCCTACCGGGTGCTGGCCTTCTGGCTACCCACGCTTCCCGGCGCGATCGCCTACCTTCAGCTACGCCGGACGGTGGCTCGATGGCAGGCCGAGGCGACGGAACATTCGCTATACTTTGTGAAGTGAGCTCTGAGCGCGTAGAGAACGTCGTGATCGTGGGCAGTGGGCCCGCCGGATACACGGCTGCCCTGTACACCGCCCGTGCGAACCTCAACCCGCTCGTGGTTGAAGGCTTCGCCTGGGGGGGGCTGCTCCAGCAGACGACCGACGTCGAGAACTACCCGGGCTTCCCCGAGGGGATCATGGGCCCGGACATGATGTTGCGCTTTCGCGAGCAGGCCGATCGCTTCGGGGCCCGGCTCGAGACCGACGACGTGACGCGCGTCGAGCTCTCGCACGACGGCGGCTTGCATAAGATTTGGACCGGGGACGAGCTGCATGTCGCTCGCGCGGTAATTCTCGCGATGGGGGCCCAGCACCGTAAGCTCGAGATTCCCGGAGAGGACTCGCTTGCCGGTCGTGGCGTCAGCTACTGCGCCACCTGCGACGCCGCGTTCTTCAAGGACGTGCCTGCGCTGATCGTCGGCGGCGGAGACTCGGCGATGGAGGAGGCGATGTTCCTCTCGAAGTTCGCCTCGAGCGTGGCGATCGTGCACCGGCGCGATGAGTTCCGGGCGTCGAAGATCATGCTCGAACGCGCGCGCGAGCTGCCCAACATCGAGTGGGTCACCCCGTACGCGGTCGAGGAGCTCGTCGCTGGCGAGGGAGGCTCACTCGGATTGGCGCGCCTGCGGAACACGCTCGATGGCTCGACGCGAGACCTGAGCGTCGGGGGCGCCTTCGTGGCGATCGGCCATGAGCCACAGTCGCAACTGGTGCTCGGCCAGGTGGAGACCGATGCCGCCGGTTACGTCGTGACCAAAGGCCGCTCGACGCTGACAAATCTCCCGGGGGTGTTTGCCGCGGGGGACCTCGTTGATCACGCCTACCGGCAGGCCATCACGGCCGCTGGCAGCGGCTGTCAGTCCGCGCTCGACGCCGAATGGTATCTCCGCGACAATCCTCAGCCCGACGAGGAACGCGCAGGCGCAGCAGTCGCACCCGCCTGAGCGGCGCCCGTCGGGCGCTACTCATCGCGCACACCTGGAACGATGGCGCTCCAGTAGGCCTATGCGCCACCAAATCGCCAAAGAATGCTGCGCGAGTGGGCTTACGCGCTCCGGGCTTACGCGCTCCGAGCAACGCGACGCGGCGCAGCGTCAGTAGGGGCAACCATTCGCCGGACTCCAGTTCCGGGAGGGTGGTTGGGCGCCTGCCTGAAGCGCGAAATCCTCGGTCCAGGTCGCGGGGCCGCTAGCTGACCCGCGTACCGGGCGAGGATCGGCGCCGACGCCGACCAGCCGAAAATTGGGATCGAGGATGTTCCGGCAGTGTCCCGTGCTGCTCATCCACGCGTTGACCACGTCGCGGGGGGTCGCAAACCCGGTGGCGATGTTCTCGCCCGCATCCGACCAGCGCACTCCGGCCTGGGTGATCCGCGTGGCGAAGTTGGCGCCATGGCTGAACACGTCGGCCTGCACCATCGTCCTGGTCCACCGCTGCGCCGAGCGATCGAGAGCTCGACTCTGGCGAAGCGGAGGGAGACGGTGGGCGCGGCGCTCTCGGTTGACCAGGCAGACCACCGCGGTGCGCATTGCCTCGAGCGGCGCGATCCTCGCCGAGACATTCGCGTCCTGGCAACCGTGGGTTCGTGCGAGCGGCGCGGCCTGCGCGCCCGGGGCCAGCGCCATTCCCAGCGCTCCGAGCAAAGGGATGATCGCGCGCAGGTAGGTACCTCGCCGGGCGCTCGGCGAGCTGCTCGTCGACGAGCCCTTCACGCTTTTCTTTTCGGAAGGTGATGGCAAGACACGGGAGCATCCTCGCCGGGACGCCGAACAGCTGTCCAGCCCACCCGGAGCCGCGCTAATTACAACTTGGTCCAAACCGTCTTCGTCTCGAGGTAGGCCTCGAGGCCGTCGCGGCCGTGCTCGCGCCCCAGCCCGGAGGCCCTATATCCACCGAACGGCGCCCCCGGATCGGACTCCGCCCAGCAGTTGACGTACACCGAGCCGGCTCTCAGAAGCGCTGCCAGCCGGTGGGCGTTGCTCACATCCCGTGTCCACACCCCGGCGGCCAATCCGTACTCGGTGTCGTTCGCGCGTGCCGCGACCTCCTCGAGCGACTCGTACGGAAGCGCCACCAGCACCGGACCGAAGATCTCTTCCCGAGCAATCGTGATCTCGTCGCTGGTGCTCGTGAACAGCGTTGGCGTGACGAAGTACCCGTCTTCCGCATTACTGACCTGGCCACCGGCCACCAGCTCGGCACCCTGATCACGCCCGGCCTCGATATAGGAGCGCACACGGTCGAGCTGCTCGCGCGAGACCACCGGGCCGAGCTGGGTGCCCGGCTCGAGGCCCGGACCGACCCGTGAGGATCCGGCGCGCTGTGCCAGCGCCGCGACCACCTCGTCGAACTGGTCGCGGTGCACGAACAGGCGGCTGCCGGCGTTGCAGGACTGCCCGCTGTTGAAGTAGATCGCCTGGAACGAGCCCGCCACCGCGGCCTCGAGATCCGCGTCGGGCAGGATGATGTTCGGCGACTTTCCGCCGAGCTCGAGCGTCGCCCGCTTGAGCGCTCGTCCGGCCTTGGCGGCGATCTCACGTCCTACCTCGGTGGAGCCCGTGAACGCGATCTTGTCGACTGCCGGGTGCTCGACAAGGGCGCTCCCGGTTGTGCCCTCCCCGGTCAGGACGTTGATCACGCCGCCGGGGATTCCGACCTCCAGGGCGAGCTCTCCGATCCGCAGCGCCGTGAGCGGAGTCTGCTCGGCCGGCTTCAGAACCACCGTGCACCCGGCAGCGAGAGCCGGGCCGAGCTTCCAGGCCGCCATCAGCATCGGGTAGTTCCAGGGAATGATCTGGGCGCAGACGCCGACCGGCTCCTTCCGCGTGTAACAGAGCATGTCGGCCTGGGCGACGGGGATCACCTCGCCGAAGATCCGCTCGGGCCAGCCGGCGAAGTGCCGCAGATGGCGGACGGTCCCTGCGACGTCGACGATCTTTGCCAGCTTGACCGGCTTGCCGTTATCGAGGGACTCGAGCTGCGCGAGCTCATCCGCATTGGCTTCGATTGCATCGGCCAGCCCTCCGATCATGCGGCCGCGCTCGGCCGCCGAAACTCGTGCCCACGGTCCCGCCTCGAGTGCCTGGCGCCCAGCCCCCACGGCTCGGTCGACGTCGGCTTTGCCGGCCCACGCGACCGAGGTGATCGGACGGTCAGTCGCCGGGTCGAGTGTTTCGAACTTCCTGCCGTCGGCGGCCGGCGCCCACTCACCGCCGATCAGCAGCTCGTGCTCACGGGCCGCGAACGCACGCGCTGCGTCTGACAGCTGGTCGGGAAGAGCAGTCAGGGACATACGCTAGGACTCCGCCGCGCCCGACATTCGAGCGCCTAGGGCCATCAGTCCGGACATCGGCCGGGCGCATACGCGGAAGCTCGCGATCTGATCGTGCTCGTCGAGCTCGAGCAGGTCGACGCCCTCGAGCCTTGCGTCGCCGACTACCGCCTCGTACACCAGTCCGAACACGGGCCTGGATCCGCCCGCTGCCTCGGCGAGCAGGTGCGTGTGGCGGAACTCGTCGCAAGCAGCTTCGACTGCGCCGAGAGCAGCCGCCACCGCATCCTTGCCGCGGATCGGATCGTCGGTTGCCGGGTTCAGCATCACCACGTCCGGCGCGAACTCGGCTGTGGCAGCATCGAGATCGCCTTCGGCCGAGGCCCGGAAGAATCGTTCGGCTGCATTCATGGCCGCATCATGACGCCGTCTGTCGAGACACGCAGCGCGCCGGCAAGCTCAGGACTCATACCCGAAGAATCCTTCGCCCGTCCGGCGCCCCAGCCTGCCCGACCACGCCAGCCGGCGTAGAACTGGGGCTGCGCGGTAGCGATCCTCGCCGAGCTCCTCGACCAGGGCATCGAGCACCGCCAGCACATGATCGAGTCCGATCTGATCGGCCCAGGACAGTGTGCCCCGCGGGTAGTTGAGGCCGTTCCGGACGCCAGCGTCGATGTCCTCGCCGCTGCCGATCCCCTCGCCGAGTGCGAATGCGGCCTCGTTGACGAGCTGACAGACGATCCGTCCGAGGACCAGTCCTGGGGCGTCCGCCACCCATGCGGTGTGCTTGCCGAGCGTTGTGAAAAACCGCTCCGTCGCACTTACCGCCGATCCCGCGCTGTCGGGACTGCGGGTCAGCTCGACCAGCGCGGACTCCGCCAGCGGCGGAAGCGCATGGAAGCCGACCGCGCCACCGCCCGGATCGAGCGCAGTCAGCGATCCGCTGGCGCAGCACACCGCTCGCGGGCCTCCTTGCGGCGCCGCGTCGAGCAGCTCATCGTCGAGATCCGCCTCGAGGATCAGGAACGGGGACTCGCGGTCGTAGGCCTCCTCTGGCGAGCACACCTCCCAGCCGGCCTGCTCCGCGGCTGCGCGGAGCTCTTCCGCGATGACCGTGTGGCCCGAGATCACAACGAGGCCGTCGCCGCCGTGCGCCGGCAGCGGCTCGGGGTCAGGTCGACGGTGCTCGCCCCCGGAGTAGTCGTAGTAGCCGCGACCCGACTTGCGTCCCAGTCTCCCCGCAGCGACCGTACGGACGGCGATCGGCGAAGGGCGCCAGCGCGGCTCGCCGAAGCTCTGCTCGAAAAACGAGCGCGCGATCTCGAGGCCCACGTCGACGCCCACCAGGTCCATCAGCTCGAAAGGGCCCATCCGGAACCCGCCCCCCAGGCGGCAGATGCGGTCGACCTCCTCGACGCTGGCGGCACCTTCCTGGAGGAGCTTCAGGGCCTCCAGACCGAATGGCCGGTTGCAGCGGTTGACCAGAAAGCCGGGCCCATCGAGTGCGTCGATCACCTGTTTGCCCATCGCTTCACCAGCGGCCCGCGCGAGCGCCAGGGCATCGGCTGAGGACTCCGCGCCCGCTACGACCTCGACCAGGCGCATCAGCGGAGCTGGGTTGAAGAAATGCATCCCGACGACGCGCTCGGGCCTTGTGGCCGCGCTGGCGATCGCCGTGACCAGCAGCGAGGAGGTGTTGGTCGCCAGTACGCAGTCCTCGCTGACGATCTCGCGGGAGAGCTTCGCGAACAGCTCCCGCTTGATCTCGATGCGCTCGGGCGCGGCCTCGATCACGAGCTCGCAGGGCTTCAGATCCCCAAGCGAAGGCGCGGCTTGCACGCGTTCGCGCGCGGCCGAGGCATCCTCCTGACTCCAGCGACCGCTCTGCACTCCGCGCTCGAGCTGAGCTTCGATCTGGGCGAGCCCACGCTCGATCGCTTGTGCGAGCGGGTCATGCAGAAGCGTGCGGGCGCCCGACAAGCAACTCACCTGGGCGATGCCGGCTCCCATCGTCCCGGCGCCCGCGATCCCGATCGTGCCGGGCGCGCCGCGCTCTGCCGGCGTCATCACACGAGGGCGTTGACCCCGGTCAGGGCGCGACCGATGATCAGCTTCTGGATCTGGGAGGTGCCTTCGTAAAGGGTGGTAACGCGGACGTCTCGGAAATATCGCTCGACCGGGTAGTCGTCGACGTACCCGGAGCCGCCGTGTACCTGGATCGCGGTGTTGGCGCACTGCACCGCCGCCTCGGTCGCGTACAGCTTCGCCATCGAGGTCTCGGTCGTGCTCGGCTTGCCGGAGTCCTTCAGGAACCCGGCCCGGAAGACCAGCATCCGCGCGGCCTCCGTTTGCACCGCAATGTCGGAGATCATCTCCTGGACCAGCTGGAAGCCCGCGATCGGGCGCCCGAACTGCAGGCGGTCCTGCGAGTAGCGGACGGATGCGTCGAGCGAGCCCTGGCAGATCCCGACGCAACCCGCGGCGACGCTGTAGCGGCCGGAGTCGAGTGCACTCATCGCCACCTTGAAGCCGTCGCCGACATTCCCGAGGAGCCCATCGTCGGAGACCTCGACGTCGTCGAGCGAGATCGCGGCGGAGTCCGATCCGCGCAGTCCCATCTTGTGGTGGATCGGCTGAGGCTGGAAGCCCGGCTGCTCGGTCTCGACCAGGAAGCACGCCAGGCCTCGGTGGGCCTTCTCGGGATCGGTCTGGGCGAAGATAAGCGCGAGCTTCGCGTAGTTGCCCATCGAGATCCACATCTTCGAGCCGTTGATCCGCCAGCCGCCATCGACCTTTCGCGCTCGCGTCTTCTGATTGGCGGCGTCCGAGCCGGTGTCTGGCTCGGTCAGTCCGAAGCATCCCAGCCACTCCCCGGAGCAGAGCTTCGGTAGGTAGCGCTGCTTCTGCTCTTCAGTGCCCCAGCGCATGATCGAAGAGCACACGAGCGAGGTCTGTACGGAGATCACCGTCCGCATCGCAGAGCACCCGCGTCCGACCTCC
>CATPAX010000151.1 GCA_955652215.1 uncultured Solirubrobacteraceae bacterium
CGAACTCGGTCCCCGCGGCAGAAGCCATCAGTGCCTCGTGGGTGAAGGTGCCCTCCGGCCCGAAGTAGCCGACGCGCAAGCTCGCCATCTGCGTTGTGCGGCTACTGCCCGGCGGGAGGTGAGACGGGATGGCCGCCACCTCCAGACATGGCGAGCTGGATCGCCTCTTTCTCCTCGGGCGAGAGTTCGAGCTCGGGCGTGCCTTGGCGGACCTGCTTCGCGTATAGACGCGCCGTGTCTCGATGATGAATCGACGAGAGGACGATCCCGGAGCGGTTCGCGTCGAGCAGGGCGATAGATGTTGACTGACGGCCGGACATCTCGCCGTAGGCGTCGTAGCGGACGAGGGCGAGATGGGCAACCGCCCCGTCCAGGCGTGTCTCGGCCGCATCGACACGAGCGCTCAGGCGCTGGGCAGCGTCCTCGACATATCCGGAGAGCGCCTCGAACTGCCGCTGCAGCGAAGCTGCGTGGGCAACGAGATCCTCCCGCCGGTCGCCGAGCACGACACGCTGCTCGTAGCGAACTCGCCGCAGCTTCAGCCACAGGCCAAAACACGAGACGAGCGCGACCACCGCCACCGCTCCGGCGGCGATTGCGACGATCCCCGCCGTGCTCGTCAGATTGTGCACTGGCGACAGGATAGGGTCCGCCGAGCGCAGGCGAGAGGCCGGTGCGAGGCGCCTGTCCCGCCTATTGGAAGCTCACCGGGAAGGTCAGCGTGTTGTTCGCGGTGTTCTTCTCGCCGGGGACAGGCGCAACCGTCGCTGCGACCTGCGCGCTGCCGGTGGGAGGCGCTGACTTGAGGGGGACCTGACAGGTGTAGCTCTGCCCCGCCGAGGTCTGTGGAATGGTCGTCTGGCCGGTCACGGTGGTACCGCTTGAGGAAACTGCGGATACCTTGCAGACAACATTCGTCTCAGCGTTCTGACCGGTGTTTGTGAAGTTCAGCGCGAATGTCGCCGGCGGCGATGCCGGGATCGTGTTGGTCGAGCCGGTCTGAAGCGTTGTTCCCGCGACGCTCACGGAGTTGAGCGCGTGCCCGTGCGTTCCTGCCGCGATCTTGCCACCGGAGGGGCCGAAGCTCGTCTTAAGCGTCGTGGCCACGAACGACGGCTGCAGCCAGCGGAGGTCGGGCACAAACTGCTGTTGGGCGATCTGTACGCCATTTGTCCCGCCGACGCCGAGGCCCGCCTTGTGCAGCGCGCTAGCGATCTCCGGCGCCGCGTAGTCCTTGTAGACCGCGTCGGAGGCGTACAGACGGGCCATCTCCGAGGCGATCGCGCTGATCGCGTCCTGGGCGCCGGCCAGCCCGCGCTGGATGTTCGAGGCGATGTGCGTGATCCCGTCGAGGCGCATCTGCAGCGTGAGCAGCAGGTCCTGCTGGGCTGCGCTCATCTCACCGGGGACGTCCATGTTCCGAGCCTGGTTTAGCTGGGCCTGGGCCCCCTGCGGCCCGATCACGGCCTCATCGAGCTGGGTCTGAACGGTCGACGCCCCGCTGGAGTTGCTCGAGGACCTCGCACTCCGGAGATCACCGAACACCTTGTTCGAGGTCGCGGAGGATTGCTGGATCAGCGACGTCACGTTGTTCGCATAGCTCATCAGAGCGCTGTTTCGCTGGCTGACCACACAGCTCTTGATGCCGAATGCGGCTAGTACCAGGATGACCAGGAGCACGATTGCCCCCACGCCCTGCCGGATCCGCACTGTCTGGCGGTCGCCGGGCGGGCGGCGACCGCCGCTCGCAGGTCGCCGCCGACGTTGTGCTGCTCGCGGCGGTGTTGGAGGCTCCTCCGCCTCGTCGAAGAACGACAGAGCTCACTCCTAGCCAGGAACCAGAAAGGCGCAGTATGACCGCCGCGACGGCTGGAAGTGAACGAAACCTACCGTTCTGGCCCCTCCGAGAGGGACCGGGCCGACGGCGTGGAAAAGCGCGTCGTGCGCGCAAGTGAGCTCCCGACGGCCGTCCCGGCGGGGACTCGCGCGACGCTGCGCGTTCCTCAGGGGCTGGTACTTGGCCGCTACCGATTGCTGCGCCGGCTGGGGGCCGGGGCGTTCGCGACGGTCTGGGAAGCCCGCGACGAGCGCCTTCAGCGTGAGGTGGCGCTGAAGGTCATGGTGCCCGAGCGGATCGTGGGCGGCCGCTTCGAGCGGGAAGCGCGCGCTGCGGCACGGCTCACCCACCCGGGGATCGTGACGCTCTACGAAGCGGCGATCGACGCCGATGGGGCCTACCTGGTCACCGAGCTTGTTCGTGGAGTCACGCTCGACAAGCTTCTCGACGACGGCCGGCTCTCCGACCAGGATTGCGCCCTGCTTGCGATCGCGCTCTGTGATGCCCTTGCCCACGCGCACGCCAAGGGCGTCGTGCACCGCGACGTCAAGCCGTCGAACATTCTCGTCCCCGAGAATCCCGTGACGCCCGCGCACGCGGCAAAGCTGACAGATTTCGGCGTGGCTAGCGTGCTCGGCGGCAATACCCTCACGCGCGCTGGAGACGTGCTCGGAACGCTCGCCTACATGGCGCCTGAGCAGGCGGAGGGCCTGACCGTAGGCCCTGCCGCTGACACCTATTCGCTCGCGCTGGTGCTCTACGAAGCGCTCTGCGGGGTGAATCCCGTGGGAGCTCGGACCCTCGCACAGCGGACCAACCGCCTGGGCACTCACCTGCCACCCCTCCGGCGCCAACGTCGGGATCTTCCGACTGGCCTCGGACAGGGTGTTGACCTGGCGCTGCGGCCCAGGCCACGGGAACGCGGGACGATCGAGGAGCTCCGAGAGGCGCTCGAGGCGGCGCTCCCGTATCTCAACGATCGTCCTGGGGTGGTCGCGGGGGCGTGGCGATCAAAGAGCGAGCCCCTTCCGACGGAGCCGGGCCGCGACGCGTGCCCCGTCCGCGTGCCAGGGCTGGTGGAGAGCAGCGCCTCCCGCAGCCCCCCGCCGGGGTTCGCACCGCCGCCACTGGCTAGCGGCCTGGAGCCGCCAGGCGCGCAGGACCAGGAGAGCGCCGCTCCCGAAGAGCCAGAGCAGCGTCGGCGTCTGGCGCTGCTGCCACCTGCCGTCCCCGTCCCGGGATGGCGATCCAAAGCGCCGGCGGCCGCAGCAGCCGCAGCGGCCGCAGCCATGATGTGCGGGTACGTCATCCAGCCAGCACCGGCCCCGCCGGCTCTGATGGCGCTGCTCGCCGGCGTGGCGGTCGCCGTGGCTCCCAGGCTCGGCTGGCTGCTGCTGACGGTCGTGAGCACCGCCCTGCTGGCGGTCGGGGGCATGCCCGGCGAGGCGTTGGTGGTGTTCCTCGCTGCGCTGACGCCCGTCCTCCTTCTCTCAGGCCGGTGCACCCTCTGGCCCCTGCCGGCCGGCGCGCTGCTCCTGGGGATCGTCGGGCTCGGGGGTGGCTGGCCGGCTCTCGCTTCGGTGGCCGGTTCTGCCTGGCGACGCGCCGCACTGGCGGCGACCGGACTGCTCTGGCTCATAGCTGCAGGGGAGCTGCGGGGCGACGGTCTCTACGCCAGAGCGCTGCCCGGGACCCCCGACCGCTCAGTGTGGGGCTCGTCTCTCTCCCAGACGGTCCATCACGTTATTGGCGGGTCCGCAACGCCCAGGGTGCTGCTGACTGCCGCCGTCTGGGCCTGCGCGGCGGCCCTGTTTCCGGTGATGCGAAGCAGGCGCTCGGTGGCGCTGGACGCCGCGCTCGCGCTGATCTGGTGCGCGCTGGTGGCGGGCGTGACGGCGAGCGTGCTGGGGCCGACCCACGGCCCCAGCAGTCTTGTATCGAGCCGCGAGCTCCTTCTCGGAGGGTTGGCGAGCGCCGTCATCGGGGTCGCCCTGCGCGCCGCCTCCGGGTGGCGTATCGCTCGCCGCCCCGCCGATGGTCCCGTAGCATGAATCTCTTCTGAACAGGCTTACTACGCGTCCGTTGCTCGGCTTCGGGCACTCCATCAGATGAGCGTTCTCCGATCTATCGAGAGCAAGATTGCCGGGCTTGTCGAAGGCACGTTCAGTCGCGCCTTCCGCTCGGAGGTACGGCCCGTCGAGATCGCCCGGAAGCTCGCGCGCGAGATGGAAGAGCACAAGACGGTGTCGATATCCCGGATCTACGTGCCGAACGAGTACCGGGTCTACCTCTCGCCGCGTGACCGCGAGCGGTTCTCGGACTATGAGGGTGCGCTCGCGGCCGAGCTCGCTGGATACCTGCTCGAGCATGCGCGGCGCGAGCGGTTTGCGCTGTTCTCGCGACCGGTGATCGAGTTCGAGACCGACGAGCGCCTGGGACTGGGGGAGTTCGGGATTCAGACGCGGGTCGTCCAGCCTCCCGAAGAGCTCGATTCCGAGCCCGAGCCCCCGCCGGGGGCCGCCGAGCCTGGGCGGACAATGGTCTACAGCAGCGCCGGCCGGCTGGCGGAACCGCTCGAGCAGCGGGCTCGCGTCCGCAGTCAGACGGCCCTGCTCCTAGTCGACGGCAAGCGGATGGTGGTGGGCCCGGCAGGCGCCACGATCGGCCGAAGCCGGCAATGCGACATCGTGATCGACGACGCCAACGTCTCCCGCCAGCACGCCGAGGTTCGCCCGCGCGGCGGATCCTGGGTGCTCAACGATCTCGGTTCGACCAACGGCTCGAGCGTCAACGGCCGGCGCGTGCAGGAAGCCGAGGTCCTCCGCCCTGGCGACGAGATCGAGATCGGTACTTCGACGATCCGCTTCGAGCTGGAATAGGCGAGAAATGACGCTGCAACCGGTGTCGGTGGGGCTGAAGTTCGGATTCCTGATCGTGCTGTACCTGTTCCTGATGTGGGTCGCGTGGAGCGCCCTGCGCGACCTGAGGCGCGGATCGGGCGGCGTTGCGCACTCCGATCGAACGCCATCTCCCGACGCCACGGGCATGTACTCGGCAGCATCTGGTCTCGGAGATCCCGACACCGACGGGTTCGATCCGCGACTGTTTGTAGAGCACGCCCCGGGACACGAGGCCGGAAGTGCCTACGAGCTCGCGGGTGGGGTGACACTGGGGAGGGGAGACGTTGAGATCCAGCTGGAGGACCCGTTCGCGTCAACGCGACATGCCCGGATCTTCCGGGAGGGACACGTGTTCGTGATCGAGGACCTCGGCTCCACGAACGGCACGTACTTGAACGATGAGCCACTGACAGGCCCGCAGCCGCTGCACCCCGGTGACCGCATTCGGATCGGAGACAGCGAGTTCTCCTACCTCACATGACAGGGACTGGCTGACGATGCTGCGTGCGGCGCAGATAGCGAGCAGGACCGATCCGGGACGGCAGCGACGCGGAAACGAGGACAACGCGTTCGTGCGAGCCCCGCTGTTCGTGGTGGCCGACGGCATGGGCGGTGCGCAGGCCGGCGAGGTCGCCTCGCGGATCGCCGTCGACGCCTTCGAGCAGGCACTCCCCGCCGCCGGTTCGCCGGAGACGCGACTCGCCGACCGGGTTCGCGAGGCCAATCGCCAGATCTACGAGCGCTCGCTGGAGGAGCAGGACCGCGCGGGGATGGGCACCACACTGACCGCTGCCTACCTGGACGACGCGGGCCTGACGATCGCGCACGTTGGGGATAGTCGGGCCTACCTGTTCCGCGATGGTTCGCTGATCCGCCTGACCCACGATCACTCGCTGGTCGAGGAGCTCGTCAAGCAGGGGAAGCTGACTGCGGAGGAGGCGGCCGAGCATCCCCAACGCTCGATCATCACCAGAGCACTGGGGCCTGAGCCTGAAGTCGAGGTCGACACCGACACGCACCAAGTCCAGCCCGGGGACGTGATCCTGCTCTGTAGCGACGGTCTCACCACGATGGTGTCCGAAGAGCGCCTAGCGGAGATCCTCGGCTCGGCGCAGTTGCTCGACCAGGCCGCGCAGGAGCTGATCGACGAAGCAAACCAAGCCGGCGGCCGCGACAACATCACCGTGATCCTGTTGCGCCTCGAGGAGGTCGGGGCCCACGGCACGTCCGACCAAGAGACCTTCATCGCCCCCCCGGGGCGCGGCGCAGCTGCGTCCGGTTCCTCGCCATCAGGAGCGGCGGCCGCGACAGCAGTCGCCCGGCCGCCGGCGCCGGCACGCCCTGCTCCGGCGCCACAGCACACCGGCCAGGCACCGCCGACCGCTCGCCGGCCGCGGCGGTTCGCCAAGCCGCTCGCGGCGCTGATTGCCCTCATTGTGGTCATCTTCCTGGTCGGCGGCGGTGGGTATCTGGCCACGCGCCAGCTCTACTTCGTCGGGACCAACTCGCAAGGCATCATCACGATCTACCGGGGGCTCCCGTACGACCTCCCCGGAGGCATCCACCTGTACGAGACGTACTTCGTGTCCGGCTATCCCGCCTCCCTGGTGCCGGCCGATCGGCGCGCCGCCCTCCTCAATAACCAGCTGCGCTCCCAGTCGGCCGCGCAGCACCTCGTCAGCACGATCGAGCTTGGACGGATCACCCAATGAGCGCGCGCAACCGCGAGCTCGTCGGACTGATCCCCGCCTCGCTGCTGGTCACCGCGGGCTTCGCCGCCGTCTTCATCCAGCGCGCCGGCGCGCACTCCAACCTGTCGTTGACCTACGGGGCGATCTTCCTCGGCCTGTGCGTGGCGGGGCACATCTTCATCCGCACCACGCTCCCTCGGGCGGATCCATACATGTTCCCGCTGGTGGCGCTGCTCGCGAGCTTCGGGCTGGTGATGGTCTAC
>CATPAX010000152.1 GCA_955652215.1 uncultured Solirubrobacteraceae bacterium
AGATGTAATAGGCCGGTGCCCTTGTCGGCACAAACTGAGATCATCTTCGAACCTGTGGCTGCGACGGCGTAGCTTCCGCCGGCGCCCACCAGCAGCCCGATCGTTAGGTAGGCGGCCGAGCGGGGGCTCAGATGGCGAACGATTCGGTGGCGCATATTGTCTCTACCCTTCTAGAGCTTGTGGGGTCATAGATTCCCCCCTGCCCGTGGGGGCCAGACCGTCCGCCCCGGCGGACTCAGTCTGGGAGCTGCCGACATGGCTGATCGGGGAGCAGCTTAAGCACTCGAATGAGGCTGTGCGCCAGGCGGCTCGATTCACACGCCGTCAGCTCGCCTTAAATTGCCGCAAGTCAATAGCCTTCGGCAAATGCCGATGCCCGCTCTTCTGAAGAGCCTGCTCGCTGCGCCCGGTCCGTCAGGGAACGAAGCGGATCCCGCACGCGCGTGGAGGGAGGGTTGCGCGGAGTTCGCCGAGGTCGGATCGGATCACGTCGGCTCTTCCTGGGCGAAGGTAACCGGGACAGGTGGCGGCCCAACGCTCGCGATCGTCGGACACATCGATGAGATCGGACTCCACGTCACCCACATTGAGGACGAGGGGTATCTCCGGTTCGGCGACGTCGGCGGCTGGGACACGATGGTGCTGGTCGGCCAGCGGGTCCGGCTGATGACTCGCGACGGAACGGTAACCGGGGTGATCGCCCGCAAGCCGATTCACCTCCTCAAGGAAGACGACCGCAAGAAGGTTCCCGAGCTGAAGGACCTTCACATCGACATCGGCGCTCGCAGCGCCGACGAGGCCCGGGAGCTCGTCCGGATCGGAGACGTCGCGGTGATCGACGCGGAGCCGGTCGAGCTGCGCCACGACCTCGTGATCGCTCGAGCGCTCGACAACCGCGTTGGCTGCTATGTCGCCGCCGAGGCGGCACGCCTGGTCGCCGCAGACGGCGGAGCCCCCGGAGATGTGATCGCTTTTGCAGTAGCCCAGGAGGAGACGACTCTTGCCGGCGCGTCGACAAGCGCGTTCGGCCACCGACCCGACGTCGCGATCGCCGTCGACCTGACCTTCGCCACCGACCAGCCCGGGGTCGAGCTCGGGCAGATCACCAAGCACACGATCGGCTCGGGACCGGTGATCGCCCGCGGCACCTCGTTGAACCCGCGTGTGTTTGAGCTCCTCTTCGAAGCGGGAGAGAAGGCCGAGATCCCGTTTACAGTCGAGTCGCTCGGCCGGTACACAGGCACTGACGCTGACGCCATCCACCGCAGCCGAGCGGGTGTCCCCACAGGCCTGGTATCGATTCCGTCCCGTTACATGCACTCTCCGGTTGAGCTGGTCTCGCTCGGCGACATCGACGCGGCTACTCGTCTGATCGCCGAGTTCGCCAAGCTGTTCGTGCCTGGAACCTCCTTCGAGCGCTGAAAGGCACAGCTCGCAGTGCTGCTGCTGTTCGACATCGACGGGACGCTCCTATCGGGGGCAACTGGAGCCCATCGGGAAGCGCTGCTCGCCGCGATCCTGACGGTTCACAGCGTGAAGGCCCAGTCGTTCAAGCGTCCCGTCTCGCCGGCTGGCCGGACCGACTCGGAGCTGGCACGCGCGATACTGCTCGACGCCGGCGTCAGCGCCGAGCGGATCGATGAGCTCGCGGACAGGGTGCGCGAGCAGTCCTGTCGCGAATACGCCCGGCTGTGTCCCGAGGACCTATCGGGCACGGTCATACCAGGTATCCCTGATGTGCTCAGCTGGCTCAGCGAGCGCCAGCACGTGAAGCTCGCGCTGCTGACCGGGAACTTCGAGGCGATCGCGCGCTTGAAGCTCGCGCGAGCCGGGATCGGCCACTTCTTCGCTTCTGGACAGGGCGCGTTCGGCTCGGATAGCGAGGACCGCGCCGCGCTACCTGCGATCGCGCGGCGGCGTGCCGGGGAGGTCGGTCATCCCTACCCCCGTGTCGAGACGATCGTGATCGGCGACACGCCCAGGGACATCGCCTGCGCGCGGGCCGACGGGGTAAAGGTCGTCGCCGTCGCCTGCGGCCCGTTCGAGGCGAGCGAGCTGAGCGGCGCCGACTCAGTGGTCGAAGAGCCGCAAGAGCTTCGCGACGCGCTCGGCGCCCTCGGCGTCTGAGTCAGCCCCGCGGCGTTGGGAACTGGCCTCGCATTGCGAGGTCCCACAGCTTGTCGGGCATCAGGCGGCGCTGGCCCATCAACAGGCGTGCGCTCGGGGTCACGGGGTAGCGCGCTTTCGGCCGCTTGGCCTCGATCGCGCCCGCGATCGCCTCGGCGACCTTCAGCGGCTCACCACCGAGCTTCGCCAGCGGCCCCTTGTAGACATCGGACGTCGCCTTCGCAACGTGCTGGTTGAAATCCGCGTACGGGCCGTCATCGGCGGCGCCCCCTACTGAGCCGGCCGCCACCTCGCCGAAGTTCGTCACGATCAGCCCCGGCTCGATCAGGATCACGTCGACCCCAAAGCCGCGGACCTCGAAGCGAAGCGCATCGGAGATCGCCTCGACCGCGTACTTGGTGGCGTGGTAGATGCCACCGCCCGGAAAGGTAAGCCTGCCACCCATCGAGCCGACGTTGACGATCTTGCCGTAGTGCTGAGCGCGCATTCCCGGAAGGACCAGCTGGCACATCCGGATCAGGCCGAACACGTTTGTCTCGAACTGACGTCGCACCTGGTCGAGGGGGACGCTTTCGATTGCGCCCGACTGGCTGTAGCCCGCGTTGTTGACTAGAACGCCAACCGCGCCCTCCGCCTCGAGGACCGCAGAAACCGCCGCGCTCATGGAAGCCTCGTCACGGACATCGAGCGCGAGCATCTCGCAGCCCCGCGCCTTCAGTCCGGCGAGGGTCTCCGGACGCCGCGCCGTCGCATACACCTTCCAGCCCTTGTCGGCCAACAGTCCCGCCGTGGCTTCACCGATACCCGACGAGCAGCCGGTGATGAGGACAGCCTTGGACGACACGCCGGCAGTTTAGCCTCGCTCCATCGGGCTTTCATGACGTCGCTGCGCATCGCCGCACGAGATGGGAGCATGGGGACCGATGACGGAACCCAACCTTGGTTCAGCGTATGCACCCGTCACCGCTGAGCTCGACGCGCTGTTGCCCGTACGGGCGGACGTCGTTGACGTCCACACGCACTTGGGGGTGGACGAGGATGGTTCCTCGCTTGACCTCGAAACCTTGCTCGCGTACCTCGATCTGGTTGACCCCGCCGCGCGCGCGTGCGTCTTCCCGTTGCACGATCCCGACCGCCATCCCGCCTACCGCACCCCGAACGACCGGGTGCTCGGGTGGGCGCGCCAGTCGGACGGACGGCTCTACCCGTTCTGCCGCCTCGACCCAGCGGAGAAGCCCGTGGCAGAGGCGGAGCGCTGCCTGGCCTTGGGAGCGCGGGGGATCAAGCTCCACCCACGCGCGCAATCGTTCGGGTTCGGCGACGGACCGGCCGCGGCGATCTTCGAGGTTGCGCGGGATGCCCGCGTGCCGATCCTGATTCACGCTGGTCGCGGGATGCCGCCGATGGACCCCCTGGCCGAGCTCGCCCTCCGCTTTCCAGAGGTTCCGCTGGTGCTGGCGCATGCGGCGATCGCCGACCAGGGCATGTTCGCCACGAGGCTCGCTGAGCACCCTGCGGTCCTCTACGACACCTCCTGCTTCTCGGCACTCGACGTCGTCGAATTGTTTGCGCGGGTTCCGGCTGAGCGGATCATCTTCGGCTCCGATCCACCCTACGGGCGCCCCATCGGCGGTCTTTTCCAGACCATGCGAGTCGCGGCCTACGCCGGCCTCGACGCCACCGAGCGTGCCTCAGTCGCCGGTGGCACCGTGGCGGCACTCCTGGAAGGTCAACCCCTCCAGCCGATGTCACCGCCCCGGATCGCACAGGTCAGGCCGATTAGCGGACGGCTCGCGCGCGTCGGCGCGTATCTGATCATGGGATTCGCCGCGGTGATGGGTGGTGGCCGCCCGCCCGACTTCTCGCGCGCGCTTCCCGGGATTGCACTCGCCCGCGCTGCCTCTCGGGACCCCGATCCTGGCGTCGTCGGACCGGCGCTCGCGCGGATCGACTCACTGCTCGCCGCCGCTGAGAGGCTCATTAGTGAGGGCGGCGAGACCGCCTATCTTGCGTTCGGGCTGGTGATGGCGTCCGGCGCAATCGCCGCAACCGAGCCGCTCGGCGCATCCTGAGCGGCGCCCGCGGCTCGCAGCCGCCGCCTACCCCGAACCCGCGGTGGGCGCGTAGCCCCGGACCAGCCGCAGGCGCCTAGCCCCGGACCAGCCGCTTATAGGTGATCCGCTTCGGGCGGTCGGCCTCGGCTCCGAGCTCCCGGTGACGGAACTCCTCGTACGCATCGAAGTTCCCCTCGAACCAGCGGACCTCCGAGTCACCTTCGAACGCCAGCACATGGGTCGCGACCCGGTCGAGGAACCACCTATCGTGGGAGACGACCACGGCGCATCCTGCGAACGCGAGCAGCGCTTCCTCAAGCGCCCGCAAGGTGTCGACATCGAGGTCGTTGGTGGGCTCGTCGAGGAGCAGCAAGTTGCCGCCGGTGCGCAGCAGCTTCGCCAGGTGAAGCCGGTTGCGCTCGCCGCCTGAGAGCTTTGCGACCTTCTTCTGCTGATCGGTGCCCTTGAAGTTAAAGCCCGCGACGTAGGCGCGGCTGTTGACGCTCCGCTCGCCGAGGGAGATCTGGTCCTGGCCTCCTGAAACCTCTTCCCAGACCGTCTTGACGGGATCGAGCGCGTCCCGGGACTGATCGACGTAGGCGAGCTCGACCGTCTCCCCGATCCGCAGCGTCCCGCCGTCGGGCTGCTCGGCGCCGGTGATCATCCGCAGCAGCGTCGTCTTACCGGCGCCGTTCGGGCCGATCACGCCAACGATCCCGCCTCGGGGAAGGCTGAACGACAGGTCGTCGATCAGCAGCCGGTCGCCGTAGCCCTTTCGCAGCCCGTCGGCCTCGACCACCACGTCGCCGAGTCGCGCCCCGGCGGGGATGTGGATCTGAACCTGATCGAGCTTCACCGTCTGCTCTTGCGCGAGCAGCGATTCGTATGCGTTCAAACGGGCCCGCGGCTTGTTTCGCCTGGCGCTGGCGTTCATCCGGACCCATTCGAGCTCCTGGTCGATCGTCCGCCGGCGTGCGGTCTCCTGTTTCTCTTCGATCTCCAGTCGCGCGCGCTTCTGCTCGAGCCAGCCCGAGTAGTTGCCCTCGTACGGGATTCCCCGGCCGCGGTCGAGCTCGAGGATCCAGCCGGCGATGTTGTCGAGGAAGTAGCGGTCGTGGGTGACCGCGACGACTGTGCCGGCGTAGTCGCTGAGGTGGCGCTCGAGCCAGGCCACGGACTCAGCGTCCAGATGGTTCGTCGGCTCGTCGAGCAGCAGGAGGTCCGGCTGTCCGAGCAGGAGCCGGCACAGGGCCACCCGGCGGCGCTCTCCGCCCGACAGCGTGCTCACGTCAGCATCAGGAGGGGGGCAGCGAAGCGCGTCCATTGCGATCTCGACGGTGAGATCGAGGTTCCAGGCGTCGACCGCGTCGATCTGCTCCTGGACGCGCCCGAACTCATCCGCGGTCTCGTCGGAATAGTTCATCGACAGCTCGTTGAAGCGGTCGAGCAGCGCTCTGGTACCGGCTACGCCTTCCTCAACATTGCCCCGGACGTCCTTGTTCTCATCGAGGCTCGGCTCCTGCTCGAGCAGGCCGACGCTCGCCCCGGGACCGAGCTGGGCATGTCCGTCGAAGTCGCTGTCGAGCCCGGCCATGATCCGCAGAAGGGTCGACTTGCCCGCTCCGTTGTAGCCGAGCACGCCGATCTTCGCTCCGGGGAGGAACGACAGCGAGATGTCGCTCAGGACGACGCGGTCAGGCGGATAGCGGCGAGAGAGCTTGTAGGTCGTGAAGATGTACTGGGGCATCGGCTCTGAGCAGGATAGGGCCGACCGAGTACAACACGGCTATGCGCGTGCTCGCCGCGGTTTTTGCTCTCCTCGCAGCCGGGTGCATGGTGGTGGCGATCGCCAGCATGGTCACCGGCCGACCCGGGCCACGTGCCTCGGGGCTGATCAGGGCGCTGGCGGTGCTGCTGTTTGCGGCAGCCGTGGTCCTGAACGTCGCCTCGCGCTGAGGCGATCGCGGTGATCAGCCGCTGCCTGCGGCGACGCCGCGGGCATCGATCCTGGCGGCATTTCGGCCCTGGGCCGGGATCTGCCGGAGCGCTGCCAATCCAGCAAGCGCCACCAGGATGCAGGCGATGGCTCCGACTCCAAGACCGGCACGAGCGCCGAGGACAGCCATCGTCCAGCCGACGATCGGCCCACCAATCGGCGTTGACCCCTGGAAGGCCACGAACCACAGCGACATAACGCGCCCGCGCATCTCCGGCGCGGAGTTCAGCTGGAGTGTCGAGTTCCCGCTCGACATGAACGAGATGCTGGCTCCGCCCACAAGCACCAGAGCCACAAGTTCGAGGGGCAGGTTCGGCGCCAGCGTGGCGAGCGTCATCGCCACCCCGAACGCGCTTGCCGCAAGCACAAGCGTGCGCACTCCGATGCGTCCTCTTGCGGCGACCATCAGGCCGCCGATGACCGCCCCCACGCCCATCGCGGCGGTCATGAAGCCGAATCCTGTCGCCCCGGCGTGGAGCCCTTTGCTCGCCATCACGGGAAGCGTTACCTGAAACTCGTAGGTGAGACAGCCGACCACAGCCATCATCAGCAGCGGAACAGCCAATTCGCGCCTTCGGCGGATGTAGCGCAGGCCCTCACGCAGCTGACCACGGGCGCGGGGGGTCGGGGTGGGCTGAGCCAGTGCCGAGCGGTCGAGTGTCACCAGCGATGCGACGACCGCCACGAAGCTCCCGGCGTTGACGAGGAAACACACCCCGTCGCCGACGCTCGCGATCAGGATTCCCGCGACGGCGGGACCGATCACGCGCGCGACGTTGACCATCACCGAATTGAGGCTGACCGCGTTGCGGAGATGATCAGGGCCGACCATCTCGAGCATGAAGGACTGCCGGCTGGGGTTCTCGAACGCGTTGTTGACGCCGAGGAGCGCAGCGAGCACGCCGATCTCCCAAACTCGAACGGAGCCGGTGACCGTGAGCAGACCGAGGATCAGCGCCTGGACACCCATCGCGCTCTGGAGCGCGATCATCATCAGTCGCTTATCGACGCGGTCGGCGATCACGCCGCCATACGGAGCGAGCAGCAGCACCGGCAGCGTCTGCAGACCGATGATCACCCCGAGTGCGGTGCTCGAATGGGTCAGGGTCAGTACCAGCCACGCCTGGGCTGTCATCTGCATCCAGGTCCCGGTCAGGGACACTGACTGCCCGGCGAAGTACCGCCGGTAGTTCGGGAGCGAGAACGAGGCAAAGGTCTGCCGACCTACTCGCATGACCCGCGTCATCGGTGCCCTCCCGTCTCAGCCTTGCTGGCGCGCGGACGGTGCCTAAGCTGATCCGCGAGCGCCTCGAGCGCGGGCACCGCTCCCTCGATGCACCGGCGCTCATCATCGCGCAGGCCCTCGAGGGCGAGCTTGACCGCGTCGGTCCGTTCCCGTCTCATCCGCTCAGCCAGGCGCCGGCCGGCGGGGGTCACCTGCACCCACGCAGCGCGCTTGTCGCCCTGATCGCTCAGTCGCTCGACCAGGCCGGCTTCGGCCAAATCGGAGACCACGCGCGAGAGCATCGTCGGATTTATGCCCTCGGACTCAGCCAGCTCGGACAGGCGAACACTCCCCGCACGGACCACAGCGAACAGGATCGAGACGCGCGTCGGCGTCAGGCCCGCGCCGGTGGCCGCGGCGGTCGGCCGGAGCCGTCGGCCGAGCTTGCCGATCACCGCGCGCAACTGCGCGGCGGTCTCGGTGTCGGGTGTCGCTACTACTTTCAGACAGCCTCCGATGGGCGGTAAGAGAAACTTGCTTGCTGGCAAGCATCAGTATACCACCGGCCGCCTTGAGTCCGGGACGGATGCGGTTGGCGACTGCTCCGGGGCCCGCGATTCGGATGTCATGGAGAAGCGGTTGCGAGACACCGCGGCGAGAGCCCGGACTCAACCCTCGGGCTGCCAGCCACTCACAACCCACCGCCCGGAGCCAAGCTGCGTCACCGTCGCGAGCGCGACGTGCCATGCCGGCTCGAGCCCCTGGTAGGCCGCGGTATTTGTCGCCGTCGTGAGCTCGCGCGTGACCACGACGAACTGGTAGCGCTTGCCCTGCAGCGGCGCGACGGCTTCGACCTGACCGCTGTTGGCGATCCCACCCCTCTGGAGCTCGTAGTCGTTGGCAGTCTGGGCGGCTGCCAGCGCCACGATTGACCGCGCCTGTCCCACGCTGCGTGCCGCCAGCGAGCCCATGTCGCTCGAGACGGTGGCGGCGGTCCAGTTGATGTACGCCGTCGCGAACGCGCCCACAGCTTCCGTCGCGCCCGTTGCTCCGCCCGTAGCTGACTGCGCGGCCGGCCGCGAGGGGTACTCGTGGGTTGCCTGCGCCTGGGCGAGTGCCGGGACGGGGGCGTGCCTTCGCGCCACGTGCGCCTGGGGCGACGCAAACGGTGCACACGCCGTGGCGGCAAGTGCCCCGACTGCGACGAGCGCTGGACAGCGCACTAGAGCCCCACTGGGTGCCTGGCCACAAATCCGGCTGAGCTCCGCACCAGCGGATGCCACCCGATCCCGGCGCTCCCGTCGCCGGCGCCCGCCGCGTTATGGGTGTCCCACCGCATCCCCGCCACATACATGAACACGTGATCGGCGCTCGCGTAGATAGTGATCCACTGGCCGGGTCCGGGAGCTCCATAGGACTCGAGCGTCCCGGACGCCGCGTCATAGGACACGGGCAACAGACGTCCGCCGTACATCAGATGCTCGACGCTGCTCGAGCAGTCATACGCCGGAGCGACTTCGGATAGAGGCAGGCCGTGGCCGCCCCCGTAGAGATACGGCTTGCCGACGATCTGGTTGCCGGCGGCGATGATCTGCTTGACCACCTGCGGGGCACCAGCCGGAGCGGCGGCGAGTCCGTCCGGCAATAGCCGCGCCCGGCTTCCGGGCGTCAGCGGCACTCCGGTGGGGGCCCCCGGAGCGCACACGCCGGGATCCTGCGCCGCCTCGGGAGTCGGGACCAGCTGATCGGCGCCGTTCACCGGCACGGCCTGCCCCAGCAAGTTCCCCGCGCCGGTCGCGGGCGCCCGGTCGAGCCGCACCGGACCCGACCAGAGACCGTTCTCGTACGGGATGCCGAGCGAGGTCGAGAACTGCCACCACAGATCGATCGCGCGCGGCAAGCCGCCGATCGCGCCACCGCCGAATCCGAAGTCCCGCTTGTAGGCGATCGCCGAGCGCGAGCCCCAGGTGACGCGCAGTGGCGTCATGTACGGAAGGCCCCCGAGGGAGGTGGCGGTCTGAAACGAGTAGCCGCCGAGCTCCGCATAGCTGTCGGGGTGGGCAAGGAGGTTCTGGCCGGATGCACCTACTTGGCCGCTGCTCGGGTCCCCGGGCCCACCGTACTCAGTGGCTCCCACCAGCTGACCGGTTCCCGCCGGGGCCAGCAGGATGCCGCCGCCAGGGGCCTGCGCGGTACCGGCGCACGGATCGGCGCTTCCGAAGGCCCCGATCAGCATCGCGAGGACCAGCACAGCGAATCCCACCGTGGCGACCCCGATGAAGGCGCCTCCGAGCAGAAGCACTGGACCCGCCCCCGACCGCCCCTTGAGCATCCGGCCAAGCTAGCCCGGGTCAGTACGAGCGCCTGGGATTGGCACTAATTTGTGACAGACGGCCGCCAACGTGCAATGGGGCGGCCTACCGGGCCACCCCGTCTGATTCGTTCGGTCCTCGCAGTCGGCCTAACGCTGCATCGCCGCAGCTGCCGGTGTTACGTCCTGGAGTAATACTGCGGGCCCACGTCCTGCCAATGGTGGGCGCCGGCTGGGTCGTGCCACATCATCACCGGCACGTGCGACGCGGACATCGTGCCGCTCGCGCCCATCAGCTCGCGTGGCGGCAGCTGCTCGGTCGGCTCGACGTCGAGCTCGTTGATCGTCAGCTCGCGCATGGCTTGTCTCCTTCCGGTTGGGGCTGGGGTGTGGATAGCCCGAGGGCCAGCACGACCGTCATGAGGGCGACTCGATGGCAGAGCAACCACCGCAAGCACACGGAGGAGAAGGCGGCTGGTAACGCCCGTCCCGTCCTCCGGACACCACGACACCGAGCGAAGAAACACCAGGCGCCCGCCCGGGCGCCGTCCTTCAGGCCGAATGGCTACCGGCTTGCGTCGCGACCGTCGTATCTCGAGAGCCGGATGCCGAAGCGAACATCCCTCTGGTCACACCCGCGATCTCCACGAGCGCATCGCGGCATGCGCGACTGACACCCGCCGCGCCGATAAATGCATGAATCAATCCCGGGAATCGCCGAACCGTTGCGGGCGTCCCGGCAGCCAGGAGAGCCGCCGCGTATTTCTCCCCCTCATCGCGGAGGGGATCGAACGCCGCGGTCACCACGAACGCGGGAGCAAGCCCCGACAGGTCCGCGGCGAGTAGCGGCGATGCGCGGGGATCGCTGGCGTAGCCACTGCCGGCGCCGAGGTAGTTCTCCTCGAACCAATCCATCTCGGCGTTAGTGAGCAGGAATCCCTCACCGAACAATGCTCGCGAGCGACACCGGCCGGTGAAGTCGGTGGCCGGATAGATCAGGAGTTGCAGAGCCGGGGGCGGGCCGCCGTCTCTGGCCGCCAGCTGCGCGACGACCGCAGCGAGATTGCCGCCGGCACTGTCGCCGCCTACGCCGATACGGCACGGATCTGCGCCGAGGCGGGTGGCGTGCTCGTGGGCCCAGCGCAGCGCGTCGCGAGCGTCCTCGACAGCGGCGGGAAACGGATGCTCTGGGGCGAGCCGGTAGTCGATGGCGAGGACGTGAGCTCCGGCGTGACGACACAGGATGCGGCAGACCCCGTCATGCGTCTCGAGGTCGCCATAGGTGAAACCGCCGCCGTGGTAGTAGATGAGTAGCGGATGAGGACCGCCGGGCTCGCGCGGCGAGTAGTGCCGGGCCGGAATTGGGACGGCCCCCTCGATCACGAGGTCCGAGACATCTCCTACGGCCACGGGCGTTCCGGCGAACACTGCGGCGAGGCGGCGGCGGGCCTCGCGTGCCTGCTCCGGCGTCAGCGTCTCCGGTCGCGGCTCGCGTCGCCGAGCCATCAGCGTGAGCATCAGTTGGACCTCTGGTGCGAGCGTGTCGCCGTCGAGCTCGATTGCAGGCTTGCCGGAGAGTCGCACCTGGAGGGCCGACGGGAGACGCGCGAGCGCGCTCGTCAGGCGACGCTCAGCGCGTTGTCGAAAGGCCGATCGAAGGGCGGTGCCTGGCACGGCGCGATCCTACCGGGAAGGCCCTGGATCCAGCCGCACGCGATCGATCTCCCGCTAACGTAAATGGGTCATGCCGCGTGTCCTGGATCTCGAGCAGGGGCTCCTGCTCCTCGAGCTCGAAGCGCCCTTCGATCAGCGCGATGTTCAGCTCGCCCGCCGCCGAATGGCAAAGCGCTGGCATCCGGATATCGCCCCGCCGGGACGCCAGCACGAGCATCAGCGCCATCTCCAGGCGATCAACGAAGCGGCCGACCAGCTCCAGATGCTGGCTGAGAC
>CATPAX010000153.1 GCA_955652215.1 uncultured Solirubrobacteraceae bacterium
AGCGTGGCGAGACCACAGAACCGCTCGGGTGCCACCACCGCGGCGGCATGCAGGGCGGCGGCGATCCCGACCGCGCCATCGAGTGCCGAGGCGAGGTACACCTCGTAGCCTGCGGCGCGAGCCCGATGGGCATCGGCGATCAGTCCCGTGATCCCTCCACTGCGCCCAACCTTCAGGCACACCGCCGCACATGCTCGGCGCTCGAGTGCTCCCTCGAGAGCTCCGGTCTCGTCGATCGCCAGCTCCACGTCCGTCAGCTCCGAGAGCTGCGCGATCGGCCCGAGCCCATGGACCGGCTCCTCGCAGAGCTCGAGCCCCACTGGCTCGAGCGCCCGGAGCGCGGCGGCGGCCTCGGCGACAGACCATGCCCCGTTGGCATCGATGCGGATGGCCATTTCAGTCCCCGCTGCAGCACGCACAGCAGCTAGCCGGCCGGCGTCGTCTCCGATTCCTACCTTCACCTTCACGCACCGGTACCCCGCGGATCGCGCCGCACCCGCCTCGCGCGCGGCCCCCGCGCGGTCGGTCGCCGAGATCGTCCAGTTGACTTGCACCGGGGGCGCATCGGTGGCGCCAATCGCCCGCCACACCGGCTCGCCGGTACGCCGTGCGGTCAGATCCCAGAGCGCCATGTCGATCGCCGCGAGCGCATGGGGGGTACCGGTCAGCTCAGCGCAACGCGCCAACAGGTCATCGCGGGCTGCGCTGTCGGAGGCCTCAAGCACCGGACGGCAGCGCTCGAGGTCGCGGCGAGCATCGTCGATCTCGAAGTCGTCGTAGCCGGCCAGAGGCGCCGCCTCGCCGATGCCCCGATTGCCGTCGGCGTCCTCGAGCTCGAGCAGCATCAGGTCACGATCAAGGACGGATCCCCAGGCCGAACCAAAGGGCGCGCCCAGGCGCGCCCTCTTAAGCTTGATCCGGACGTTCACCGGCTGAGCAGCAGGCCGGCCGAGAGCAGCATGCAGAAGGCCAGCTGGAGCATTCCGGTCTGCGCCAGGGCGGTGTTGAGCGAGGGTCCGTCGAGGCGATTGCGGACGGTTCGCACGATCTGCGCTCCGAGCGGGAGGGTCAGCCAGGACAGGAGCAGCCACGGCCGCAGCGGTCCGAAGATCCACGTGACGGGCGCGAGCGCGTAGCCCAGGTAGACGATCACCGCGAACATCGTGCGGGCTCGCTCACGACCGAGGCGAACAGCCAGGGTTCGCTTCCCGGCTCGCCGATCGGTTTCGATATCGCGAATGTTGTTGACCACGAGGATCGCGGCGGCGAGCAGTCCGACGGGCACCGCCAGCGCGAATGCCTCCCAGCTCAGGTGGCGCACCTGCACGAAGTACGACCCCGCAACGGCGACGACCCCGAAGAACAGGAACACGAACACTTCGCCGAGACCCTCGTACCCATACGGCTTCGGCCCGCCGGTGTACAGAACGCCCGCGAGGATCGACGCGCCACCCACGAGCAGCAGCTGCCAGCCGGCCACCGCAACCAGATACACGCCGGCGAGGACCGCGACGCCGAACGAGATATAAGTCGCCACCAGCACCCGCCCCGGCGGCACGAGCCCGCCGGCCGTAACGCGGACGGGCCCGAGGCGGTCCTCGGTGTCCGCGCCGCGCCGGGCGTCGGAGTAATCGTTGGAGAGGTTCGTCCCGACCTGGATGAACAACGCCCCGATCAGCGCGGCCAGGAACCGCAACGGATGAAAGACGCCGACGAAAGCCGCCAGCGCAGTGCCGACCAGCACTGGGGCGATCGCCGCAGGCAGTGTGCGGACCCGCGCCGCCAGCAGCCAGATCCGCATGCCGCTCGGATTAGGCGCGGGGGCCGCCGAACGGGCTGCAGCGCTCACGGCCGCCGGGGAAACTTCGAGAAGTCAGAGGGACGCTTCTGCAGGTAGGCGTCGCGACCCTCCTGGGCCTCCTCGCTCATGTAGAAGAGGAGGTTCGCGTCGTGGGCCAGCTGCTGAATACCAGCCAGCCCGTCCTCGTCGGCATTGAAGCTTGCCTTCAGGAGACGCAAGGCGAACGGTGACATCGCGAGCATCTCCCGGCACCATCCGACCGTCTCTTCTTCGAGGCGATCGAGGGGCACCACCGCATTGACGAGTCCCATCTCGAGCGCCTGCGCCGCGTCGTACTGGCGGCACAGGAACCAGATCTCCTTGGCCTTCTTGGGGCCGACCAGACGGGACAGCACGCTCGCGCCGAAGCCGCCGTCGAACGACCCGACCTTCGGTCCGGTCTGACCAAACCGAGCGTTGTCCGCCGCGATCGTGAGGTCGCATACGACGTGGAGCACGTGACCACCGCCCATGGCGTAGCCGGCGACCATCGCCACGACCGGCTTTGGCATCCGCCGGATCTGGATGTGCAGGTCGGTGATATGAAAGCGTCCGACGCCCGCTTGCCGCCCCGCTGCTGCAGGGTCGGCACCCGTGACATAGCCGCCCCGTGAGCCCCGTACTCGCTGGTCGCCGCCCGAGCAGAAAGCATCGGGCCCCTCTCCCGTGAGGATCACCACTCCGACCGCGAGGTCCTCACGCGCGCGGGTGAACGCGTCCGAGAGCTCGATCACGGTCTCGGGACGGAAGGCGTTGCGAACCTCCGGCCGGTTGATCGTGATCTTGGCGATGCCGGCGTTCTCGCCGGATGCGAGCTCATACCGAATGTCCTCGTATTCGCCCGAGGGCTCCCAGGTGGCTGGCATCAGGGCGCCGAGACTACCGTTTGACGGATGTATTCCCACTGGCTGCAACGCGCCGTCACGATGTATCCCGAGCGGGTGGCGATCCTCGACACCGGCACCGAGGTCACTTATGCGGAGCTGGCGAGGCGCGCCCGCGCCGCGATGTCCGCGCTGAGGGCGGGTGGCGTCGGCGCCGGGGACCGGGTCGCTCTCGCACTACCCGCCGGGGTTGACTTCGTCGCTGCGCTGCACGGATGCTGGTTCGCGGGCGCTGTGCCCGTGCCGGTGGATCTGCGGCTCACCGCGCAGGAAAGAGCAATCAGGGCAGCCGGGTCCGTGATGCTGATCGATCGACCCCTCTATGAGCAGCAGCCAGGGGGCGTGTCGCACACCAGCTTCGAGCTCGAGGCGGTGGCCACCGTGATGCACACCTCCGGGACGACCGCCGCGCCGAGGCCGGTCGAGCTCACTTACGGCAACTGGCTGTGGAGCGCGCTCGGTTCGGGGGTTGCGCTGGGTCTCGACCGCGAGGAGCGGTGGCTGTGTCCGATGCCGCTCGTGCATGTGGGCGGCCTGTCGATTCCGATCCGCAGCGCGATCTACGGGACGACGGCGGTGCTACTGGGGCGGTTCGACCTCGATCAGGTGCTCGCGCTGCTGATGGACGGCAGGCAGCGGATCACGCTCGCGTCGCTTGTGCCGACGATGCTGGCGCGGCTGCTCGACGCAGGATTACGAGATCCGCCGACGCTTCGGTGGGCACTTCTCGGGGGCGCGCCGATCGCTCCCGCGCTGCTGCACCGGGCACGGGCGGCAGACGTGCCGATCGCCCCGACGTACGGGATGACCGAGGCGTGCTCCCAGATCGCGACGCATGGCCATCCACTGACGGGGGTGGAGCTGCGGACCGAGGCCGACGGCGAGCTGCTGGTCCAGGGCCCCATGATCGCGCCGGGGTCACTGGGCCCCGACGGCTGGCTTCACACCGGCGACCTGGCGGACCTCGGCCAGGGTGGCCCGCTGCGGATCATCGGCCGGAAGGCCGACACGATCATCACGGGGGCAGAGAACGTGGCCCCGGCAGAGGTCGAGGGGGTCCTGCTCGAGCATCCCGCTGTCGCGGACGCCGCAGCCCACGGCCGCGAGGACCCCGAGTGGGGCGAGGCGGTGGTGGCAACGGTCGTTCTTCGCGACGGAGCCAGCGTCGATCCCGAGAGCCTGCGCAGCCACTGTGCCGCCCGGCTGGCGGCCTTCAAGGTGCCGAAGGCGATTGAGTTCACCGACGAACTCCCCCGGACAGCATCGGGAAAGCTCATCCGCAGCCGCCTATGATTTCCCGCTAGTGGCCACTGACTCAGACACGCTGCGCGCCGAGATGCTGGAGCGCTGGGAGCAAGCAGCCGGCGGCTGGGGCAGACGCGCGGAACGCGTTCGCGAGATGGGAATGCCAGTGTCGGCGTGGATGATCGAGCACCTTGCGCTGGCATCCGGTCAGCGTCTTCTCGAGCTGGCAGCCGGACCCGGCGACACCGGTTTCATGGGGGCCGAGCTGATCGAGCCCGGAGGCCGGCTGATCTGCAGCGACGCCGCCGAGGAGATGCTCTCGGTCGCGCGCGAGCGCGCCGGGCAGCTTGGCGTCACGAACGTCGAGTTCAAGCGGCTCGAGCTCGAGTGGATCGACCTCCCTGCCGCGGACGTCGACCGCGTCCTGTGCCGGTGGGGAGTGATGCTTGTGGTCGACCCGTCGGCCGCGCTGCGAGAGATCCGGCGGGTGCTGCGCCCCGGTGGCCGCGCCGCGGTGGCGGTCTGGGATGCCGCCGAGCGCAATCCTTGGATGACGGTGACAGCGCGGGCGCTGGTGGAGCTCGGCCATGCCACGCCCCCGGACCCAACGGCACCAGGACCATTCGCGCTCTCGGGTGAAGGCGTGCTCGATGGGATGCTTGCCGACGCCGGCTTCACCGACGTTCGCGTCGACGCCGTCGAGCTGGAGCGGGAGTACGCGAACATCGCGCAATACCTCGAAGAGCAGCTCGACCTCTCCCATTTCTTTGCCGACACGCACGCCAAGCTCTCAGATACCGAGTGGGCGAAGGTGACGGCAATGGTCGCCGAGCTGGCGGAGCCTCACCTGAGCGCCGACGGTCGCCTTCAGCTCGCGAGCCGATCGCTGGTAGCGATCGCTGACGCATAAACCACCGGGCGCCTGCGCCAGATACGCTGC
>CATPAX010000154.1 GCA_955652215.1 uncultured Solirubrobacteraceae bacterium
GATCCCGACCGCCACGACGTTCCGCACGCTGGCTGTCACGGCGCTCGAGCGCCGCCGCGCGCAGCTGAAGGAGGCCGGCCACCGAGTCTCCTACACCCATTTGATCGCCTACGCGATCGCGCGGGTTGCCACCGAGGAAATGCCGGTGATGGCACACCACTTCGCCGAGCTCGATGATAAGCCGCACCGACTCGATGATGGCGCTTGCAATCTGGGTCTGGCGGTGGACGTCGAGAAGAAGGACGGCACGCGGACGCTGATGGTCCCGGTGATCCGCGACGCGGGCCGCCTGCGCTTCGACGAGTTCCTCGAGGCCTACAACGTCCTGGTGGAGAAGGCGCGGACCAACACGCTCGGTGCCGACGACCTAGCCGGCGCGAACCTGACCCTCACCAACCCCGGAGGGCTGGGGACCGTCGCCTCCGTACCGAGGTTGATGGCGGGCCAGGGAACGATCGTCGCGACGGGCTCGATCGGATACCCGGTCGGGCTCGAGCGTGTCGCTCAGGCGATCGGAGCCGAGAAGGTGATGACGATCACCTCGACCTACGACCACCGGATCATCCAGGGTGCCGAGTCTGGCCGGTTCCTGGGCCGGATCGCGGTCCACCTCGGTGGCGAGGAGGGCTTCTACGAACGGATCTTCGGCGACCTCGGCGCCCAGATCGCGCCGCTGCCGGCCGCGCCCGTCACCCCGACCGCGGCGCCCGCTCCTGCGAGCACCGCCCCGCCAGACGAAGAGGTGCTGCGCGCGGTCCAGGCCGCGACCTCGCTGGTGAAGGCGCATCGGACGCACGGGCACCTTGCGGCGCGGCTCGACCCGCTGGGGCGCGAGCCGGAAGGCGACCCGGCGCTCGACCCCGGGCCACTCGGCCTCACGCCCGAGCTGCTGGCCAAGATCCCGGCCCGGATCCTGCGGATGTACGTCGGCGGGGAGACGCTTGCGGACGCGCTGCCAAAGCTCCACGGGATCTATACCGGGCCGATCGCGTACGAGATCGAGCACATCGCCTCACACCGCCAGCGACTGTGGCTTCGCGAGGCGATCGAGTCCGGCAGCTTCCGCACCCCGCTGTCCGCGGACGAGCAGAATAGCCTTCTCAAGCGCCTGACCGAGGTCGACGCGCTCGAGCGGTTCATGCACAAGGCCTACCTCGGCCAGAAGCAGTTCTCGATCGAGGGGCTCGACATGACCGTGCCGATGCTCGACGAGCTGATCCAGCTCGCGGCTACCCGAGGGGCGCGCGAGATCGTCGTCGGAATGGCTCACCGGGGACGCCTGAACGTGCTCGCGCACAACCTGGGTCGGCCGTACGGAACGATCTTCGCCGAGTTCGAGGGATCCTCGACGCTCGAGCCGATCACCACGATCCCGCAGGGCGGCACCGGAGATGTCAAGTACCACCACGGTGCGTCGGGGTCCTACCAGCTTCCAGGCGGGGAATCGGTGATCGTCCGGCTCGAGTCAAACCCCAGCCATCTCGAGTTCGTCGCCCCGGTCGCGGCGGGGGCAACGCGCGCTGCGCAGACCACCCGCCAAGGGCCTCACGCCCACCGCGACACGAATGCCGCGATCCCCGTGATCCTGCACGGCGACGCTGCCTTCCCGGGTCAGGGTGTGGTCGCCGAGACGCTCAACCTCCAAGCGCTCGATGGCTACACCGTCGGCGGCACGGTCCATCTCATCCAGAACAACCAGGTCGGCTTCACGACCGATCCCGATGGCGCCCGCTCCACTCGCTGGGCCTCCGACCTGGCCAAGGGTTACGACGTGCCGATCATCCACGTCAACGCCGACGACGTGGCGGCGTGCATCGCGGCGGTTCGCCTGGCGTTTGCATTTCGGCAGGAGTTCGGGCATGACGTGCTGATCGACCTGATCGGCTACCGGCGCTTTGGCCATAACGAGGCCGACGAGCCCGCCTACACCCAGCCCGAGATGTACCAGGTGATCAAGAAGCATCCGCCGGTGCGGGAGCTGTTCGCCCGGCAGCTGATCGATCAGGGAGTCGTCACCGAGCCGGAGTCAACCGAGATGACCGACGAGGTCTGGGCCCAGCTGACCGATGAGCACCAGCGGCTCAAGGAGCGCATCGCGTCCGCTGCAGAGATCGAGCACGCCACCGGCGAGTACCAGCTCGACCGCACGCCTTCACCCGAGGTCAAGACGGCCGTCTCGGCAGAGCGACTGAGGGTGCTGAACGAGGAGCTGCTGGCGGTGCCGGACGGCTTCACGGTCCATCCGAAGCTCGTCAGGCAGCTCGAGCAGCGCCGAGAGGCGCTCGGGCCCGGCGGCGGGATCGTGTGGGCCCACGCGGAGGCGCTTGCATTCGCCTCGCTGCTGACCGAGGGGATTCCGGTCCGGCTGACCGGCCAGGACACCGAGCGCGGGACGTTCAGCCAGCGCCACCTCGTCCTGCACGACCCAAAGACGGGGCGCGAGCACTGCGCCATCTCACACCTGCCCGGGGCGCTAGCGCCGATGGAGCTTCACAACTCGCCCTTGTCCGAGGTCGCATGTCTTGGCTTCGAGTACGGCTACTCCCAGGAAGGACCCGAGACGCTTGTTATCTGGGAGGCCCAGTTCGGTGACTTCGTCAACGCCGCCCAGGTGATCATCGACCAGTTCATCGTCTCGGGCCTCGCGAAGTGGGGTCAGACGTCGAGGCTGACGCTGCTCCTGCCCCATGGCTATGAGGGCTCCGGTCCCGAGCACTCATCGGCCCGGCTCGAGCGCTTCCTCCAGGTGGCGGCCGAGGGCAACATCCGCATCGCCGACTGCACCACTCCCGCTCAGTACTTCCACCTGCTGCGCCGGCAAGCCCGGATCGCCAAGCAGCGTCCGCTCGTGATCATGACCCCGAAGAGTCTCCTGCGACTGACGCAGGCGACGAGCCACATCGACGAGCTTTCGACCGGCCGCTTCCAGCCCGTGCTCCGACAGGAGGATGTCGACCCGACGCGAGTGACCAGACTGATCCTGTGCAGCGGCAAGGTCTACTACGACCTGATCGGGCGGTTGGAGGGCGAGGTCCGGCCCGACATCGCGATTGGGCGGGTCGAGCTGCTGTATCCGTTCCCCCAGGCCGAGATCCTCGAGCTTGTATCCCGGTACCCCGGACTGCGTGAGGTCGTGTGGGTTCAGGAGGAGCCTCGCAATATGGGCGCTCGCGCCCATATGTCACCCCGGCTGATGCAGATCCTCCCGGAGACGCTGCGATTTGGCTATATCGGGAGGCCCGAGCGGGCCGCCTCCGGCGAGGGCTACCCGGTCGCCCACGCGATCGAGCAGGATCGGATCGTCAGCACCGCGCTCGACATCGGTCAGCCGGTGTCGCTGTATCCGCGCAAGGCTCCCGGCGAGCGATAGTCGCCCCGCGGTGGGCTGGGGCGGTCCGACCGTGCTGTAAAAACGATGGCGTTTCAGTAGGCCTATACGCCACCAAAACGCCATTCCTCCAGTGTCCCCAAACGTTTTTGCCAAGACCGGTGGGATCGAGTTAGCGTACGCCACGCCCGTCGAGCTGGCGGCGGCGGTTGGAGAGAGTCCTCGCACGCGTCGATCGGAGGTTTTCGGTGCCAGATGCTCGCCTGCGCGCGCCGTGCAGACCATTTCCGTGCTCGGGTTGGCACGGCGGTAGTTCTCAGCGCCCTCGTCCTGACGGCGCTTCCGGCGCTCGCCGCCGCAGCCACCGGCCCATATGTATCGCTCGGCGATTCGTACACGTCGGCGCCACTCGTCCCGTGGCCCACGGGCAATCCGATCGGGTGTGGTCGCTCGACCAACAACTATCCACACGTTGTTGCCCGGGCGATCGGTCCGAGTGCGTTCACCGACGTCAGCTGCGGGAGCGCCACGACCGTGAACATGACCCAGCCGCAGTCGGTTCCGTTCGGCGGCACCAATCCGCCACAGTTCAACGCCCTCTTGGGTTCTGACGCGATCGTCACGGTCGGGATCGGCGGCAATGACGCCGGCCTGATCGGGATCGCAGAGGAGTGCGCGACGCTCGATCTATTCGATCCTTTCGGGGCGCGCTGCAAGAGCCACTACCAGTCTGGCGGCGGCGACCCGAACATCGCGGCGATCAAGGCCACGGGTCCAAAGGTCGCGGCCGTGATCCAGGGAATCCATCAGCGGGCTCCGGGCGCGCGCGTGCTTGTGGTGGGCTATCCGGACGGTCTGCCCGTCAACGGCTCTAACTGCTGGCCGCTGGTGCCGATCTCGGGTGGGGACACCAAGTACTTCAACTCGCTCGAGGAGCAGCTGAACTCGGTGCTGGCGTCAGACGCGGCGAGCAACAGCGCGACCTATGTCGACACGTTCAATTCAAGCATCGGCCACGACGCCTGCAAGCCCTCGGGAACCGCGTGGGTCAACGGGATCATCCCGAGCTCGCTTGCGTACCCGTTGCACCCCAATCAGGCTGGGGAGCAGAACATGGCCAACCAGGTGCTGGCGGCACTCGGTTAGCAGGGAGCGCACGGCGCGCGCCCTGGTCAAGAACGACCGGGCGCGCGCCGGCCGGAATGAGCCGGCGGCGTCGCCTGCGCTCGGGCCGGGACCACCTGGTGCGCGCCCCTATGGGCGCCGGCCGTCCGCGTTTGGCAACCTATCGGTATCCGGTTCCGTAGAGACGGCTCACGCAGGGACAATTCACGTCGCCACTTAACGCCGAGCTTCGGCGTCCACGACATGGCGATCGATCTCGGCACCGCGAACACGCTGGTGTACGTCGGGGGCCGCGGCATCGTCGTCTCCGAGCCATCGGTCGTCGCCTCGGACCTTGATACCGGGCTGGTTCACGCGGTAGGCGCCGAGGCCGAGCGGATGATCGGCCGCACCCCGGCCTCGATCGCCGCGACCCGGCCGCTTCGCCACGGCGTGATCGCCGACTTCGACGTCACCGAGGAGATGCTCCGCTACTTCATGCGGAAGGTGATAGATCGGCGTATCGCCCACCCGCGGCTGATCGTATGTGCACCGTCTGGAGTGACCGAGGTGGAGAAGCGAGCCGTCGAGGAGGCGTCGCTGGCCGCCGGGGCGCGGCGCGTGCACCTGATCGAAGAGCCGATCGCCGCCGCGATCGGCGCCGGGGTCGCGATCGAGGAGCCCATCGGGCGGATGGTCGTCGACGTCGGTGGCGGGACCAGCGAAATGGCGGTGATCTCGCTTGGCGGGATCGTCGTCTCGAGATCGGTGCGTGTGGGTGGCTATGAGATGGACGATGCGATAACGCATTACCTGCGGACGGTTCATCACCTTGCGGTCGGCTCGCAGACCGCCGAGAGGATCAAGATCGCGATCGGCTCGGTGATCCCGCTCCGGGACGAAGTGTCGATGCAGGTCCGCGGTCGGCACCTGATCACCGGATTGCCGACCGCCGTTGAGCTGAACACCGCCGAGGTGCGTGCGGCTGTCTCGGCTCCGGTCAGGGAGATCATGCACGCGATCCGCGACACACTGGAGGACACCCCGCCCGAGCTCGCGAGCGACATCGCGCGTGACGGGATCCTGCTCGCGGGTGGCGGGACGCTGATCCAAGGGTTCGCGGACCTCGTCGCGGAGGAGACCGGGATGCCGGTGTTATCCGCCGAATCGCCCCTGACCTGCGTGGCGACCGGGTCAGGCCGGGCGCTTGAGCACCTCGACAAGCTGAGCTCGATCGGACGTCACAGCCGCTCCTCGATCGCGTCTGACTGGCGGACGGCCTGAACTCACGCCGGATCGGGCGTCCTTAACGGATTCGCGCGATGGTGCCAACAGACCAGGCGGAGCGCATCGCACATCTGTTCGCCGGAGTTCCGACGGCCGACTTTCAGCCGGCGCTCTCCTGGTACGAGCGGTTTTCCTCGATTGGCCCCCCGACCGGTTTCCGCACGAACGCGAAGCCGTCTGGCAGCTCGCCGATGGCGGTCTGCTCTATCTGGTGGCCGATGCGGCGCGCGCAGGCAACGCGCTGGTCACCCTGCTCGTCGCCGACCTCGACGCGTGGATCGCTCGACTGGACAACGCCGGATCTCGCCTGGAGAGCCGGAGGACCTGGCCGGCGGCGCTCGCAAGTCGACGTTCCTTGATCCAGACGGCAACAGCCTGAGCATCGGGCAGGTCAACTACTCCTAGTGTCGGGGCACTGAGGGGAGAACAGCCCGCGACAGCCTCGGCGGCGATGGCCCGAGCCGCTAAGGGGACGACCGGGTGCTGGATGCGCCGCTGCCTCTAGCCGGTAGCTGCGTCGGTCTGCAGGGGTCGTGCTCGTCTGGCCACGAGCGTCTCGATTGGAGTCGCGACAGCGCAGGCTGCGAGCAGGATCAGAAACGGATCGACCGGCTCTCTGAAGCGGGGCGTCTCGACGTTCACGAGCACGACGCTCAACGCCAGCAGTAGTGGGACCGCCCAGAGCCACAGCGGGCCCCGACGGGCTGCGGGCGTAAGAGCGCCGGCGATCGCCAGACCGCAGAGGATCCACAGGGAGGTGACGCCGACTCGCGCGGTGTCGATAGGTAGTGAGATCGCCTTCGCCGAGGCGTGCCAGGCATACGTGCCCTCGAGCTCGAACAATCGCAGCGTGTTGTGGAACGCGACGGCGAGCGGAGCGAGCGGGTGGTGGGCGATGTAGCGGAACGCCTGACTCTGTAGGCGGTCGCCGATTTGGGGCTCGGTGAGATGACCCGCCTCCCGGATCAGGGCCCGCTCGCCGGGAATCCCGTAGTACAGCCGCCATTTGTAAGGGATGAGGGGGCTTGCGGCCGAGGCCGGGTTATACGTGCCGACAAGGGTTATTCCCGTCTCATCGGAGATCGGGATGAACCTATGCAGGTCCGCCGCGTTGCGGATCGTCCAGGGAGCGATCGTCAGTAGGGCAGCCGCCACCAGGAGCGTGGGTTCGATCAGCCGGCTCCACCATCGCCGGGTCTCCTGACGGCGAACGGCGCCCGCCGCCGCGAATCCGAGTGGGATCAGGATCAGCACCCCGTTCTCGTGGCTGAGCGCGGATAGACCGCTCAGCACGCCCGCGAGCAGCGCCCACAGATACGGGCGCGACGAATGATGGATTCGTAGCGCGGCAGCGACCGCGGCCAGGACGAGAGGGGTCAGCAAGTTCTCGGCCACGAGCGTCCCGGAAAGCTCGACAAGCACGGGATACACGGCCGCGAGCGCGAGCGCCGCGAACGCCACGAGCTCGCCGAAGGCCTCCCAGGCGACGAGTCCGATCAGGGCCACGGTGACCGTCCCGAGCACTGCTTGCGCCACCCGCGCCGGCTGCACGGCGCCTCTCCGGCGCTCGGTATGCCCGCTCAGTAGATCGACGGCCGCCAGGAAGTACGGAAACCCCGGGGCGAAGTAGGCGCTGGGGCCCTTCGTGCCGCCGGCGCCCGATCCAGGCGTGTGCTTGTTGGAGTACTGGCCCGTGTGGGCGATCTCGCTGGCGAGTGTCAGGTAGGAGCCCGCGTCATTCTTGACCCGGTAGGGGGTGTGCTGGATGTGGTCAAGCCTGATTGCGAGCGCAGCCCCTAGCAGCGCGACGACAGCCAGGATCTTTAGCGCGCGGTCCCGTCGCATCAACTAATTACAGCTTCTCATCCTCCCTGGAACGGCGGTGAGAGCCAGAGGCTTCGCTCGCCGTCAGCTGCTTGCAGAAGAACACACGCTCGAATCCCTGATCGAGCCGGCGACCAGTCTCGGTGTAGCCGAGGTGGGGATAGAGCTCGAGATTTTCGGTCATCGCCGCATTTGTGTAGAGGCGCAGCTCGTCCAGTCCGAGGTCGCGGGCATGGAGCTCGGCGTGCTCCAGCAGCGCGCGGCCAATTCCCGTGCCCTGGCGGACGGGGTCGACCGCGACGTTATCGATCAGGAGGTGGCCGGGGCGTGGGGCGAGGACGATCAGCCCGACGGCGTCGGCGCCCTCTTCGGCTACGAACACCTCCCCGTCGCGGATCCGGGCTTGGTAGTCGTCGTCCATCGGTGCGGGCCGCCGCCCGATCCGCTCTACATAGGCCGTGTAGGCGCGGTTGACGAGGTCGGCGAGGTCGCGGGCTTCGGGCTGCTTGGCGAGCCGGATCAGTGGATCCCGACGATCCCCGAGCACACCCACGCCGAGGCTCCCCGACCGCCATTCCAGATGCGGCTGGCGACGGCGTCCTGCTCCGCCTTGCTCGCCAGGTAGGCGGCGGGACCGGTGCCGCCGTAACCCGTCCACGTGCTCGGGATGATCTGGTAGTAGCCGGAGGCGCCGGCGCTGTTGGGCGTCAGGTTCTGTCCGCCAGACTCGCACAGCACGATCGCGTAGGGGATCGCCCAGCCGCCATTGGGGCCGTACGTGGGACCGGCCGGAGTCGGGGTGCCGCCTACGTTCGAGCTGGTGGTAGCGGCCTGGGCGGCTTGGGCAGCTGCGGCCGCCGCGGCCGCCTGCTGGGCCTGGACCTGAGCGATCTGAGATCGAATGTGGCCGACGCTCGCCTGGCTTGCGGCCAGCGCGGCCTGCTGTGCTGCGCGCGCACGCGCAATCGCGGCCTGCTTCGAGCTCAGCAGCAGGTTCATTCCGGCCAGCGCTCGGGCGCGGAGGGCGGTGGCCGCGGTGATCGCCCGGTCGCTGGCCTCGAGCCGAACGAGTGCACGCTCGGCGGTGAGTGCCTGCGCCTTCGCGATGCGAGTCACGAGGATCAGGGACTGCTGCTGGTGCTCCGCGGCGCCGAGGTAAGTGAGGCTGTCGAGGAGCGATGCGAAGCCATGGGCCTCCAGCACCACGGAGACCAGGTCCGGGTGGTCCCCTTCGTAACTCGAGACGAGCTGGCGTGAGAGCACCACTCGTGCGTGTGCCAGACGAGCGATGAGCGTCACGAGGCGTCGTTTCTCTCGATGCAGCGCGATCCGCGCCGCATGAAGCCTCGCCTGGTCCTGCACCAGCTCGACGCGGACGGCGGCCTCTCGAGATTGGACCAGCGCGATCTGCGCGTCGAGCGCGGCGATCGACTGGGACAGGCCGCCGATGCTTGCTGAGATCGACTGCTGGCGGGCCTGTGCCTGGCCGAGCTGCTGGTTGAGCTGACCGAGGCTGGGCGTATCAGCCCGTGAGCCACGAGGAACCACGGCTTGGACGCTGAGCGCCGCGGCGGCGAGCGCCATCGCGGCAGCCAGGCGGGCAGGGACGGTTCGCCATCGTGAGCTCATGATCTCGATGCCTACGGGGTTAGCTGTCGGGCTCGCGCTGGTGTTGCGCTACGCCACCATCAGGTGGCGATTCGCCCCGGAGAGACCTTGGTTCCCCCGCTTCCCCACGCTTAGCAGGGAATTCGGCGCCGCTGAGGCTATCAGGATCGGAGGTCGCGCGGTCGCGCTCGAATGCGGAGGACGTACAGTGATCCCCGGATGTTCACGCCCTTGAGCAGGCGGGCATGACCTGTGGATGGAGTCATTGATCCACTTCGCTGCGCTGGAGCTGTCCCTCCAGGTCGTGGACGCCGGTCCGCCGCGATGACAACCGCGGACGTTGCGTCCGGCGTCCTCGCGCGCGTGCGCGCGACGCCCGCTGGGTTCGTTCGCACCTACGGCGATGTCGCGCCAGGGGCTCCCAGAGTTGCGGGCGCGGTGCTGCACGACTGCGACGACGCTTCGGTGCCCTGGCATCGCATCGTCCGCGCGGACGGCTCGCTGGCCAAGGGCGCCGACCAGCGGCGACTGCTCGAAGCCGAGGGTGTCCCGTTCCGTGGAGAGAAGGTCGACATGCGGATTGCGCGCCTGCCGGAGTACTGAAATGCACTTTCTCCAACGCGAGATTCGGCTCGAGCCCAAGCCGCGCGGGTTTCACCTGGTCACGAGCGAGGTCGCCGAGGCGCTGCCAGAGCTTGCGCGGATCAGCGCCGGAATGTTTCACCTCCTGATACAGCACACGTCAGCCTCGCTCGCGCTAAACGAAAACGCGTCGCCCGACGTGCGGCGGGACCTCGAAACCTGGTTCAACCAGGCGGTCCCCGAGGATGCGCGCTACTGGACGCATACGGTCGAGGGCCCTGACGACATGCCGGCCCACGTCAAAGCAGCCTTACTCGGGCCCTCGCTGACGCTGCCGGTGTCGCGGGGTCGCCTTGCGCTCGGCACCTGGCAGGGGATCTATCTGTGCGAGCACCGCGAGCACGGCGGCGCCCGGACGCTCGTGGCTAGCGCGTGGGGATCCTAGGGCCTCGAGACGACCCCGAGAAACAGAATCGCCTGGGTCGTCCTGTCGCGCAGAACGAACACGAACGGTCGATCGACGTCGAACGAGATGGCGTCCTGAGGAGGAACCGCCGTGGCGATCGCGACCGCGGCTGTAGCCGCCGCCGCCTCGGTGCCGGCCTCGTCGACCCGGACGTAGGCCTCGTGGACAACATGCTGTAGCGCGAGCTTGCCCGGGGCGTCGGCGATCCCCGATAGGTCGGCCTGGCTGGGAACAAACACAAGTGGCATCCCGAGCGTCCCTAGCGCGTAGGCCAGCTCGAAGCGCGTCCGCAGTAGAAGCTTCGGCAGCGACAGCTGGACTCGCCGCGGCTCGAGTCCAGCGAGGAGCGGGAGCGGCCCCGCGTGCGCCAAGCGGTCGAGCAGTGGCCCCAGTCCGCCCTGATCGGGTAGCAAGATGTCGAACGCGAGCCGGTGGTCGCGATAGGGAACCTCGAGCGCCCGGTAGCCCGGGTGCGATGCGAAGCCGAAGCTCGCGGTCTGGTGCATCGTCGGGACCTCCACGGTCCCGCCGATGGCGTGAAAAGGGGCCGGTGAGGTGGCCTGCTTGGCGAACGGCGAGGCCCAGCGGGCGTTCAGGTAGACCGCGTTGGTGAGCACGAGCCTCGTCAGGGGGGTCACGTCGGCAGGCGAGAGCAGCCGGGGGATCTTGCCGTGGGTCTCCTGCGAAACCCATGCATTGATCGCCGCGCGGGCGGCGTCGGGAGAGGCGCCGAAGTCGACGGTCCTGATACCCGTCCCGTAGTACCGGGCGAGGTTTCTGAGGAACGCCTGCCTGAACGCGGTTCCATGCTGAGCGAAGAGCGCGTTAGCGCTTCGCAGCTTGGTCGCACCCCTGTTCACTGCCATGAGGGATTGATCGAGTGCGTTGAACGCCGCCTGAAGGCGGTCGGGAGCTAGTACGAAGTGCAGCGCTCGCGCCATCTGCGCGGCGGTTCGCCCGCGGGCGCCGGCGTACGTCATGGCCAGCGTTTCGGAGATGCTGTACGGCGACAGGGCGACCGTCGGCTCTGACTGCGCGAGCAGCGCAAGCAGGCGGCCGGCGAACTCAGCGTTTCCCCGAGCGAGCGTCCGTGCGTCGGTCGGCGACACTTCAAGCGGAGCGCGAGAGTCCGGTGCGCGAACCTCAGCCGTGAACGGCGGAGGGCCCTGCGCCGCGCACGCCCCGATTACCAGCGGGATCACGCCTAGCAGTGGAAGCCAGCGACGCATTTCTGAAACTACGTATCGGCGCCAAGGTTGTCACGGCTGTAGTGCGACGAAACCCATGCGACTCCCCCAGCCGCCTGAGCTCGTCGGCTCCGTCCCTCAGGCGTCCAGCCCAAGCGGTCAGCTCACGCCGCGAACAGCTTCAGCTCCGGCGCGCGATCGCCGCGGAGTACGGCGAGGTCGACCTCCACGCAGTCGATCCCCCGAGCGCCGGCCAGCACTCGCGCCTGAGCTTTGAACGACTGCGCGGCGAGCACGCCGCGGCACGATTCGAAGGCAGGATCCAGACGGATCCGTTCCAGGTAACGGCTCAGCTGCTCAACCGCCTCGAGCCCCGCGACCCGCTTGATCTCGACCGCCACCCAACGCTCGTCGGCGTCACGACACATCAGATCGACTGGTCCGATGTCGGTCGGCCACTCTCGCCGGACGAGCCGGAATCCCTCGCCGCAGCACCCGGGCTGCTCGGCAAGAAGCTCCTGCAGATGAACCTCCACGCCGTCCTTGGCCAACGCCTGACGCTCGTCCGGCGAGCCCATCTCGTGGGTCACGTCAGAGAGAATTTCCGAGATCGAGACCTCCAGCCGCTCCTCGACGGAACTGGCGCGCTTACGGACCACAAGCTTGCCCGGCGACTCCTCGATCACGGTCGGGGGAGTCATCCAGTTGAGCGGCTTGACGCTGGGGCCGCCGCCATCGGCCCAGACCATGAAGGTGCCGTCGGCTTTTGTCATCAGCAGGCGGACCGCCTCGGGCAGCGTGGTTGAGAGGCGGCCGCTATAGGCGACCGAGCATCGGGCAACCAGGAGGCGCACCAGTTGACCATATGCTCAGCGCCGGACGCCTACCCCTCGGTGAGGACGTTTCCTCCCGCCGCCTTGGAGCGGTACAACGCCTCGTCGGCCGCAAGGATGATCGTCGTGAGCTGGTGCGGATCGCCGCAGGCCAGCCCGACGCTGGCGGTGACGTTCAATCCCGGGGTGATCTCCTCCCACGGTGCTGCCTGTATCGCGTCGAGGATCGTCTCCGCGCGTCGCCGCGCCGCCGCGGACCCTGTACCGGGGAGGACGAGCATGGACTCGTCCCCTCCGATGCGAACCGCCAGATCATTTACCCGTACCGCAGTGCGCAACAGCCCTGCCAGGCGAGAGAGTGTCTCGTCCCCGGCTACATGACCGTAGGTGTCGTTAACCGCCTTGAAGTGGTCGATGTCGAGCACCACGACTGCGACCGACGTCACGCCGCGGGCCACAAGGCCGTCGACGTGCCGGTACAGGGCCCGGCGGTTCCCTAGGCGCGTCAGATCGTCCAGGTACGCGTGCTGGGACAGGAGGTCATGCTCGGAGCGGAGCCGTTCGACCTGCAGCAGCGACTGCATCGAGGCCAGCGAAGATAGGCGCGCATCCCAGCGCAGGTTGGCCAGATGCCGGGCGTAGCGTAGGCCCGCCGTCTCGGTCCCCGCGATCGCCGACTCGATCTCGGCCGCGATGCTCAGTGCCAGATTCTGCATGTGCCGGCTCTCCGCCGGAGCAAGGAGCGCAAGAGCCATCTCGACCTCGGTGCGAGCGCGAATCGGGTCGCGCTCAGCGAGGGCATCCGCCAAGTGCAGGAGCCCGGCGTTATGGCCTTCCGCGGTTACGTCTTCGGAAACCGGCACACCGACGGCTGGCGCTATCGCATTCAATAAGCGCGCGAAGATCCGCAGCTCCTGCTTCCAGGTCTCGGGCGTCCCCTCGACGTCGGCGGCCTGCAGCGCGTCGATCGCGACCTTCACTCTTTCCTCGGCCTGCTCGTGCCGCCCGAGCTCTCGGAGCGCGCAGGCCCACTCGAGCTGCACCTCCGCCCGGTTATAGAGGATCACCAGCCTGATTCCCGACGCCTCTGGGTCGCCGGCAATGTCCGCCTCTGCGGCGAGATAGTGCTCATCCTCGAGCTCCCAGAGATGGCGCTGGCCGTATGAAACTCCGCAGCTGATGTGCGCACGCGCTCGCATGCGAGCGCTTCCGGCAGTTCCCTCGAGCAGCACCGTGGCGCGCGCCAAGTCCGCGTTCGCCGCCACCAGCAGCGCTGGGTCTCCGGCCGTCGTCAGAGCCTCGGAGCGTCTGGCCAGCGCGTTGGCCGCGGCAGCTGCATCGCCGTCGCTGGTGGCCCGATCCAGGAGCCGTTCGATCGCGGCGATGTGCACCTCACCGGGGTCTCGCTCCGACCTGAGAACTTCGAGCAGCAGCCCGGTTCGAGCAACCTCGGGCCAACCTCGCTGATCGGCTGTGTGAACGAAGTCTGCGATCTCCGCGGCCGTTACATCTGCTCCGTCCTGCACGTCCATCGCGAGCTGTTCGGCGCGGGCGAACGCCTGAGCGCGCAGCCTGACCTCATCCGCGTTGCGGAGCGGTCCAGCTCTGGCGTCGTTTGGGCTGGCAACCAACCTCATAGAGCATTACATCGGCATTGACGATCCCCGACTGGACATTGTGCGCAACCTGGCGGCTGCCCTGGGCGCAATTTGCGCGCACCGTCGCGCCCTATGATCATGACGCTATGCGCAACCAGCTTCGCCCGATGTTCGATCGAGTGGTGATCAAAGAGCTCGATCCTGATCGCATGCGCCGCTCCGGTCTGATCGTCCCTCCTGGATCGGACGAGCCACCGCCGCAGCAAGGGATCGTGCTTGCCGTCGGCCCGGGGCTCGACTGGTGGGACCACGTGGGGGTGGTGATGCCGGTGAAACCCGGAGATCATGTGGTCTTCCCCGCGGCGGCCGGAACCTGGGTCGAGATCGACGAGGAGCGGCTGCTCGTCTGCCGCGTTGGTGAGCTGCTCGGCGTCCTCGAACAGGCCAAGGACTGCCCCGAGTGCGCGGGACGTGCGTTGGCTCCCAAGCAGTCCTGTCCGGTGTGCGGGCGCGAGGGCTCGGTCTCCTCGAGTTGACGGAACGGCCGGCGCGCGCTCGCGGTCACGCCGCGTTTCGCCGGGGGAGCTCGCGAGGCCTCGCGGCCTCGGTCCGGGCGAGCAGGTCGGCGACTTCCGGATCTTTCCCGAGCGCAAGGGCTCGCTTACACGCGCTGATGCACTCGCTGACCCGCTCTGTTCGCGCGAGCGCGTGCGCGTAGGCCGACCACGCGGTTCGGGACTCGGGATCGAGGCGCGTCGCGGCCTCCGCCGCCGAGACCTCCGCGCCGGTGTTGCCAGCCAGGTGGTAGGCGAGCGCGAGGTGGAGTAGGCCCTCGAGCGACGGGCCAGCGAGCTTGGCACGTTCGAGGGCGGTGATCGCGCCCGAGCGATCCATCAGCCTTAACCGAAGGCGGCCCAGCCGCTCCCACGCCGAGGGGTCGGTGGGAGCTCGCTCGGCGGCGCGCGCGGCAGCCTCTGCCGCCAGGTCAATCGCGCCCATGTCCTCGTAGATGCGTGCCGCGAAGCGCTCCGGCGTCGGGCGATCGGTCTCCGCCCGTGCCCAATCGCGGACGGTCCTGGCGGCCGCCGGCAGATTGCCCGCCTGCCAGAACGCGGTTGTCAGCAGCCGTAGGACAACAGGATTCGCAGGATCCGCGTCGCGGGCATAAATCAGTCGCTGGGCCGCGAGCGCTGGGTCGCCCTCCGCGAGCGCATGCTGCGCGGCGGTCATGAACCGCTGCACTCGGTCTGCGGCAGGGTCGGGATTCGAGAAGTCGACGAACTGGAGAGACCCAGCCGGCACCGTTCGGACGCCGACTGCAAACAGCATCCGAGCCCACTGCTGGACGTCGTCGTCCTCGCCGGAGAAATAGATCCCGCTGACACTTCCCACGCCCCATTCCGGATATGACACGCAGCGCGCGTAGCGGTGTACGACCGACTGATCGGGAACGCGCGCGCCAAACGGATCGTGCTTGGCGCGATCCTCGTCCGCGGCGCGGGCTCGCTGCTCGGCTTCATAAGCCCTCCGCCCGGCCTCGGCCCGGGCCTTGCGCGCCGCGGCGGCGGAGACCTTCACAGCATTACGCGTGACCCGGCCCCCGCGCGAGGTCTCAGCCAGCATCTGGAGCTGGTCGGCCGCTTCGTTGATCGCCTGGAGATGGCGCTGATGCTCGTGCTGGCGTCCCGGCGGGGCGATATCCGGATGCCAGCGCTTTGCCATTCGGCGGCGGGCGAGCTGAACATCGCGC
>CATPAX010000155.1 GCA_955652215.1 uncultured Solirubrobacteraceae bacterium
CTCGTGCTGGAGCTGGACTGCGACGTCGGTCACGGGCCCACAGATCCGCGAGGTGCAGAGCTGTGGGGTCGAGAACAGCAGCGCGACAGGACGCTTACCCAGGACCTGCTTCAGCGAGGCCGATTGCATCTGCTCAGGTGGAACTCGCGTTGTCAGCATCGCTGCGTTCCCCTGAACCGTGGCGAGCGTGTCGGTCTGGATGTCCGGGGAGCGCTGTCCGACGTCGGGAATCAGCGAGGAGGCCGCGACGGCGATCTCTCCGGGGGCACCGATCAGGCCTTGTGGTACCCGAGTCAACGACAGTACATAGTAGGTCCCTGGATTCGGAACCTGAAGCTGTGTGGCATAGATCGCTTGGATCCCGCCCGGCCCGGCGTTCTGCCTGCTGCGGTACCGCGGCGCGACAGTCATCGGGTCAGCCGGGGCGAGGAACGGGCCCCGCGCGGGGGCACCGGGCGACGTGGCGATGTAGACCGCGGTCGGCGAGTAGATGAATGCGCCGGAGTTGTTCGTCACTCCGAAGGCGAGTCGGCGCAGACCGGGGGTGAATGTGCCGGTGGCTGCTCCCAGCTGCGCGCTCGAGTTGATCAGCGCCCCCATCTGCTGGAGCGTCCGGCCGTGGGGCACCGGGAACTCCGCGAGGGTCGGACGCTCGGCGGCGGCGAGGTGGGAGATCGCGGGTGGAGGGCCGGCGGTCGTGGTCGTGGCCGTAGTGGTAGCGGACGTGCGCGTCCGAGCAGCCGAGCTTGTCGACGAGGACCCGCAGCCCGCGCCGAGAAGGGCCGCGGAGGCCAACACGACGGCCCCACGCAGGATGGTCATGAGTGGACAGCCCACGAAACGAGAGCGTACAACTGCGCCTGCGCCGGCCCGGCGGGGCCGTTTGTCCGCACTTTCCGTGTAAACAGGATGTGATCGGAGCCCGAGCGCAACGACTCCGCGGGAGTCACTGCATTACAGTGCCACGCATGTGGTCCGAGGCCAGCGGCAGCCAGCCCGGGACGAAGCCTGCCCCGGGCCGCTACGCGCAGCGTCTCCGGGTCGCGATCATCGATCGCGACAGCGGCTTCATCCAGGTTCTGGCGCATAGGCTCGACGCGCACGGGTGCGATCACCGCACCCTGGCCAGTGCGGTGCCGGTTGAGTCGTTTGTGGCGATGCGTGCCAACGCTCTGGTCGTGGACCTGAACGTCGTGCCGGACGGCTGGCACTACCTCGAGCGCGTCTGCGGGACGCTGCCAGGTCTAGCTGTGGTCGTGTGCGCCGGCCCCTCATCGGTCGCTCAGCGGGTGCGCGGTCTGCGTCTCGGAGCAGACGCATGGCTGACGAAGCCGTGCCATCCCGAGGAGCTGATCTGCGTGATCGAGGCGACCGTTCGCCGGCACCGCCGCACCGAGATGCCGAGCATCGAGCAGGCCATCGAGGTCGGCGAGATCACCGTCCGGCCTGACCTCTATCAGGCATACGTCGTGGAGGTGAGCCTGGAGCTGACGGCCCGCGAGTTCGAGATCCTGCAGCTGCTCTCACGCGCCGATCGCGTCCTGCGCCGAGAGGAGATCTACGAGCGAGTGTGGGGATACGCGATGGCCCACGGCGACCGGTCGGTCGATGTTTTCGTTCGTAAGCTGCGGCAGAAGCTGCGGGCGGCCTCCCCAGGTTGGACCTACATCCACACCCACTTCGGGGTCGGATACAGACTCAGGGCGCAGTCCGAGACGGCAGAGATCCCCGAGGAGCTCACCGTGGAGTCGCGGGAGGTTCCCGAGCCTCACCCGGCCCTGGCTCCCTGAGGCTCCGTCCGCGCCAGCGGCTCAGTGACCGAGCCCGTGTCCGCTGCGGCGCACACAAAGTGTTCACAAATTCGTTACGAGTCGGCCATGCGTGGCCACCTGCTCAGGGGGAGCATTCAGGCGATGGAGGCCGCCCGTACGCAGTCGCCCAGCGAGGTAATCGCCGTTGGCCCCCTCGAGATCCGGCCCGATGAGCATCTCGTGAGGGCGCGCGGGCGCGCCCTGACTCTCTCGGTGCGGGAGCTGGGTCTGCTCACAGAGCTGGCGCGGCGGGCTGATCGGATCGTCTCGCGGGAGGAGCTTTTCAGCGTCGTCTGGGGGCGGGCGATGAAACACGGAGATCGCTCGGTCGACGTGTACGTGCGGAAGCTGCGCGCGAAGCTCCAGGCAGCCCTCCCGGCGTGGCGTTTCATCCACACTCATTTCGGCTTTGGCTACCGCCTGGCCGCGGAGCGTGAGATCAACGGGTCAGCTGTGATGCCTCCGGCACGCCGCTGAGGTTCCCCGCTCATGCTTGGGGGCTGGGAGGCCACACGCCCTCCCATCCCCCAAAGCGAGGACACCGAGGTGGACGGCCGTCAGGTCGTGGCCGGCCGGCGACGCGAAACCGCGTAGGCGCCTGCGCCCAGCAGAGCAAGGACGGCCACGATGATCACGATGATCAGCGCGGTGTTGGACCCGCCCCCGCTCTTGCTGGTGGTCGTAGTGGGGTTCGCCGGCTTGGCGGTCGCCGCCGGCGCGGCCCCGTTGAGCGGCAGCTGCGTCTGCGTTCCTGACGCATCCACGTACACGAGACCCTTGGTCGTGTTCAGGTGCCGGACGAACGGCGTCAGATTCCCGTTGGTCAGGTTCACGCTGACCACCTGATCGCCCACGCCGTCGTTTGACGCGAGCACCGTGTTCTTGACAAACGGACCCGTGACCTTCCACAGGGCCGAGGGGGACACCTTCGGCAAATTCGCGGTGGGTCCGTGGTCCACGACATACAGGGTGCCCGAGGACGACGTCGTCCACAGGAGATCGTCCAACCCGAACGGAGTCTTCAGCACGGTGACTCCCGTGCCTTTGAAGATGTTGCTCGAGAACACCAATTCCAACGCTGTCTGGTCAGTGATTACGTAGCTGCCGCCGAACCGCGGGCTGCTCTGCGGAACGATCGCGCCGGAGTCGACGTCTCCCAGCGCCAGCTTCACGGTCCCGGAGCCGGTGTTTCCGTTGGCCGCGGTCGCGTTGTCGAGGAA
>CATPAX010000156.1 GCA_955652215.1 uncultured Solirubrobacteraceae bacterium
CGGCGCGACCTCTGGATACCAGCTCGACTTCGACGTCCGCTACCTCTGGATGCGCCAGAAGGAGATCATCGGCTCGCACTTCGCCAACGCATGGGAGGCGACGCTCGCCAACGAGCTGATCGAGGAGTCTAAGATCAGGCCCGTGCTCTGGCAGACGATGGGATTCGAAAAGGTCGCCGAGGCCCATCAGCTGCTTCGCGACAACAAGCATCTCGGCAAGATCGCGATCCTCGTCGGCGCCACTGAGGAAGGCCAGGGCAGCACTGCCGAGGGCCTGGGCGCGATCCGAGCCGAGGTCGGCGCATAGCGATGGCCGGAGTCGGCGCATAGCGATGGCCGGAGTCGTACACATCCCCTGGTACGCGACGATTCTGCGCCAGGACTCGCTCGCGCTCGAGGTCGCTCAGGCCGCGCGGATCGCCTTGCGCTACGGCGCCACCCAGTACTCGGTTCATCGCTCCCGCGATGACCGCTACCGGATCACCCAGATGGCCTGGTTTGAGTCCAAGACCGACTGGTACCGCTACTGGGACGGGCCCGAGATGACCGAGTTCCGCCGGCGCAACAGCGGGCGCTACCAGATCCCGATCACTTACATCTGGCACGACGAGCTCGCAGCCGGAGCGCTCGGGCCAGAGGTCCAAGCCGAGCCCGAACCCGAACCTGAACCCGAGCCGGCGCCGGCGGCCGCGATTTAGTTAGAGCCGCACGGGGAACAACGTCTTGCAACTCGTAGATTCCGACTGAGATGACCCGCGCACACAAGCTCGCGAACTTAATTGGGGTACCGGCCCCTCTCGTCGGGTTGATAGTCGCGATCGCGCTCCTCTGGGATCAGGCGATCGGCCCGCTCGAACTCGGCCTCTTGATCGGCCTGTATGTGATCACCTGCCTCGGCGTCACGCTGGGTTACCACCGGATGTTCACACACCGCGCGTTCGAATCCTCACGGGCGTTCCGGACGATCATCGCCGTAATCGGCTCGATGGCCGTGCAGGGTCCGGTCATCACGTGGGTCGCAGACCACCGCAAGCACCACGCCTTCACCGACCAGGAAGGCGATCCCCACTCCCCGCACCTCAACGGTCCCGGATTCTGGGGCGGGGTCAAGGGGCTCTGGCACGCCCACGTCGGCTGGCTGTTCGAGACCGTGGGAACCGCGGACAAACAGCGGTTTGCCCCTGATCTGGTCAAGGACGAGTCGCTGCGCTCGATCGAGAAGCTGTTCTGGCTGTGGGCGACGCTCAGCTTCGTGATCCCGTTCGCGATCGGGTGGATCATCGGGGGCGGGTTCGGGACCGCGGTCACCGCCCTCCTGTGGGGCGGATTCGTACGGGTGTTCCTGCTCCATCACGTCACCTGGTCGATCAACTCGATCTGTCACTTCTTCGGACGCCGGCGCTTCAACGTCGAGGATCAGTCGCGCAACGTCTTCTGGCTGGCTCCCCTATCGATGGGCGAGGCGTGGCATCACAACCACCACGCGTTCCCGACGTCCGCGTTCCACGGCCTACGCCTGTGGGAGCGGATCACCGACCCCACCGGCCTGGTGATCGCCGCCCTCGAGAAGCTCGGGATCGTGTGGAACGTCAAACGGGTCAGCCCGGAGCGCCAGCAGGCGCTGATGCTGTCGCCCAAGCCGCGGCGTCCAACCGCCCCGGCTCCGCTGGGCTGATAAGCCGAACTAGCTCGCTTCGAGCGGGGCCATGGTTAGCCCGGCGGTGTCGAGCTGCTGCCAGTACTCCTCGGCGTCGTCGCGCAAACCGCTCCACACGATCGCGCAGCCGCTGCGATGGATCCGGTCGGCAAACCGGTAGCCCTCGGCGAGTGTCACCCCGGGAATCACCTGCGCGAGCGTCTCAGCGACGTGGTCGAACGTGTTGTAGTCGTCGTTGAGCACGACGACTCGCCACGGACCCCCCACCCCGCTCCCGGGTCCCACCACCCGCGGCAGCTCCACAGTCTGTGACACGGGCGTCAGGATAGCCGCTGGGGAACTGCACTTCTAGCGGCTGGCCACGGCTTCGGCGCGCTTGCGCCAGTAGCGCTCGAGTCCCGCGTACAGCTGCTCGGGTGCCGCGGCCTGAACGTACGTGGCCAGGAGCCCAGGCTCCGCACCGCGCTCGATCTCCTCGCGCACGCCGGCCGCGAACGTCTCGAGGTCCTGCTCGCGAACCCGCTGCGCCCAGTCGTCGAGCCGCCGGCCGACTTCGCCCAGCTGCGCTTCCACGTCGTCGGCCTCGCCGAAGTGGGTGATCGCCAAGCGCTCGGGCGCCCACGAGGCGATCCGCTCGATCGACTCGTGCCATGCCTCGAGGTCGATGTCGGGTGGGGGCGTCGGCGGGATCGTCAACGATTTCGCGATCCGGACCCCTGCCACATCGCCGACGAAGGCGGTGCGGTCGTGCAGATAGGACACATGGTGCGATGCATGACCCGGCGTGTACGCCACGTCGAAGCCCCCGTCAAGCACCTCGCCACCGCGAAGCTCCCTCAGGTTCTTCGCAGGGATAGGGAGCATCTCGCCCCAAAGACGGTCCAGATCGTCGCCGTACAGCCGGCTGGCGCTCTTCATCAGGCGCGAGGGGTCGACCAGATGCACCGCGCCGAGCTCGTGCACAAACACCTCCAGCTCGGGCCAGCGCTGGACCAGGGATCCGGACGCTCCGGCGTGGTCCAGATGGATGTGGGTCAGCAGCAGCGCGCGTGGTGGCTGCCCGTCGAGGGCTTCGAGCAGGGTCGGAAGGCACGAGCTGGGGCCCGGATCGATCAGCACATCGTCCACCTGCCAGCAGCCGATCACCCTCGGCCGGCCGAGGTGCATCAGATCGAGGATGCGCCTCATTTAGTGACCCGAGGGTTCGCTGCCCTCGGGTTCGCTGCCCTCGGGCTCGCTCAGGCCCTCCGGGATGTGCGGATCGCTCGGCGTCGCCAGACTCTGCGTAGCGGTCAGATCCTCCGACGCCGGCGGCAGCCGGTCCGCCGCCGCTGCGAGCGCAGCCAGCTCCCCCGCCAGCGCCCGCGCGTCCTGGACGATCCGCTGTCGCTCCGTCCAGATCCGCTCGGTGTCGGCGCCGAGCTCGATCACCTGACTTCGGCCCTGGGCGGTGATCGCGGCGGCCTCCCGGGCCGCCTGCTCTCCCAGCTGCTGTGCCTCGTTGCGCGCGTCCGCGGTGATCTGTGCCGCTGCCTCGTGGGCCTGCTGAAGGATCGCCGAGACTTCGGCGCCGACCCGCTCGAGCGCGCCGCGGACCGCCGCATCGGGGGATCGCGTCGCTTGCAGGTCCTCCACGAGCCGGTTGGCCTCACGGACGTACGCATCAACCGCGATCCGGTCGTAGCCGCGCAGAACCACGGGGAAATCGGGATCCGCGGTGAGCGACTGTGTACCGGACGGCGTGAGCGGCACGGTCAGCTCCCGCGTGCGCTCGTCCTCACCGGCGCGTGGATCCTCGTGCGACATACGTCCTGACCTTACCCGACCGCTCATACAATTCCCCCCATGCCGGATAGGCCGCCCCACCGCCTGCCCGAGCCCGACCGGCCGTGGATGATGCGCACCTACGCCGGCCACTCGGACGCCAGGCGCTCGAACGAGCTCTACAGGCGCAACCTGGCCAAGGGCCAGACGGGCCTGTCGGTCGCCTTCGACCTCCCCACTCAGACCGGCTATGACCCTGATCAGGAGCTCGCCCGAGGCGAGGTCGGAAAGGTTGGGGTCTCAATCGCCCATCGGGGCGACATGAAGACGCTGCTCGACGGAATCCCGCTCGATCAGATGAACACGTCGATGACGATCAACGCCACCGCGGCGTGGCTGCTCGCGCTGTACGTCGTCGTCGCGGAAGAGCAGGGCATCCCGCAGGCTGCCCTTCAGGGCACTACCCAGAACGACATCCTGAAGGAGTACCTGAGCCGCGGGACCTACGCATTTCCGCCCGAGCCGAGCATGCGGCTGATCGCCGACACGATCGCCTACACCGTCGAGCACATCCCGCGGTGGAACCCGATCAACATCTGCTCCTATCACCTCCAGGAGACAGGCGCCACGCCGGTTCAGGAGATCGCCTTCACGCTCAGCAACGCGATCGCGGTGCTCGACGCCGTGCGCCGGCGCGTCACGGCGGATGCGATGCCGAGCGTGTTCGGCCGGATCTCGTTCTTCGTCAACGCCGGGGTTCGCTTTATCGAGGAGCACGCGAAATTGCGCGCGATGGCGCAGCTGTGGGACGAGCTCGGGCGCGAGCGCTATGGCGTGCAGGACGAGCTGACGCGCCGCTTCCGGTACGGGGTGCAGGTCAACTCGCTGGGACTGACCGAGGCCCAGCCTGAGAACAATGCCTACCGGATCGCGCTCGAGGCACTTGCCGTCGTGCTCGGACGCAACTCACGGGCACGGGCGATCCAGCTGCCCGCGTGGAACGAAGCGCTCGGGCTCCCGCGGCCGTGGGATCAGCAATGGTCACTTCGCCTCCAGCAGATCCTCGCCTACGAAACCGACCTGCTCGAGTACCCCGACATCTTCGAGGGCTCGAAGGTGATGGACGGGCTCGTGGCCGAGCTCGTTGAGGAGGGCCGAGAGGAGATGGCGGTGATCGCGGAGTTGGGGGGCGCGGTCGAGGCGGTCGACTACATGAAGTCCGCGCTCGTCGAGTCGCACCGCGAGCGCCTGAGACGAATCGGATCGGGCGAGCTGACCGTTGTGGGGGTCAACCGTTTTGACTCGACCGAGCCCTCCCCCCTCACCCAGGGCGTCGACGGCGCCGTCCAGCTCGTCGACGGTGAGCTCGAGGCCTTCCAGCGAGAGGCGGTCGGACGCTGGCGCACCGAACGCGACCAGCGAGCGGTCGATGCCGCGCTGCAACGGCTCGCGCAGACAGCCGCCGACGAGGCTCAGAACATCATGCCGGCGACGATCGACGCTGCCCGGGCGGGCGCGACCACCGGGGAGTGGGCTCAGGCGCTCCGCTCGGTGTTCGGCGAGTACCGCGCGCCCACAGGCGTGGGAAGTACGGCCGCGGTCTCCAGCCAGGGGATCGCCGAGCTGCGAGAGGAAGTCGAGCGGCTGAGCGAGGCGCTCGGGCGCAGAATGAAGTTGCTCGTGGGCAAGCCCGGACTCGACGGCCATTCAAACGGCGCCGAGCAGATCGCCGTGCGGGCTCGAGACGCGGGCATGGATGTCGTCTACGAAGGGATCCGGCTGACCCCGTCCCAGATCGCGACCTCGGCCGCCCAGGAAGGCGTCCACGTCGTCGGCCTCTCGATCCTGTCGGGATCGCACCGCGAGCTGATCCCCGCGGTGCTCGAGGCGCTGAGGGCAGCCGGTGCCGGCGACGTACCGGTGGTGGTCGGAGGGATCATCCCGGAGAACGACGCGATCGCACTCCGCGCGGCCGGTGTCGCGGCCGTCTACACACCCAAGGACTGGAACCTCAATCGGATGATCGCCGACATCATCGCCCTGGTGGGCGAGCGCTACGGCGTCGGGCACGCCGTGAGCAGTTGAACGACCCGCCGCGAGGCCGCGAGCTCGGGATCCGGCTGCGAGAGCGCGAGACGAGCGCCGCCGCGGCAGCGCTGAACCTCCTCGAGAGTCGCTCTCCCGCTTCTCGCGCACAGGCCGGGGCGCTACTCGCAGAGGTCTCGCCCGCGCAGCTTGGTACAGAGCTCCCGGCACACATCATCGGCATCACCGGGCCTCCCGGCGTTGGCAAATCCTCGCTCGTATCGCGACTCATCTCGAGCTGGCGGAACGTCAGCCGGTCGGTGGCTGTCCTCGCAGTCGACCCAACCTCCCGCCGCACGGGCGGGGCGCTGCTTGGTGACCGCGCCCGGATCGAGGCCGATCCGGGCGACCCGGGCGTGTTCATCCGCTCGAGCGCCGCCGGCGAGCGGCTCGGCGGTCTCGCGCCCGCGACGCGAGCGGCCGCCGGGGCGCTGGCGGCGGCGTTCGACCTCGTGGTAATCGAGACGGTCGGAGTTGGCCAATCGGAGACCGAGGTGGCGGAGGTCGCCGACACCATCGCTGTGGTCGTGCAACCCGGTGCCGGCGACGTGCTCCAATACCTGAAGGCGGGAATCATGGAGGTGCCCGACATCCTTGTCGTGACGAAGGCCGATCTGGGCCGGCTCGCTGCGCGGACCGCGGCGGACGTGCGCGCGGCTCTAGGGCCACTCGGGCGCGAGGACGTGTCGGTGCTCGCCGTGTCTTCGGTTGCGCCGCCGACGGGCATCGACGATCTCGTCCTGGCACTCGACGCGCATCGCGCGAGCATCGACCTTCCCGCCCGGCGCCTCCAAGCTAGGCGCCGGCAAGCCGTGTCCGAATTCACAGAGGAGTTCGGCGAGCGAGGGCTCAGAGCGCTCGGCGGCCGCCGGGAGGCGGAGAGGTGGCTGGCGGAACGCGACGCCGGACTCGACGCGATCGCCCTGACGGGGCTCCTGGCCGAGCGCGCCGCCCGCGGCTAAGCGCCTGCTCGGGCACAATCGGCTCGATGACCAGCCCCGCACGTGCGAAGGTGAGGCTGCCCGCGGAGCCGATCGTCGAAGGGCCGACGGCACTGCGGCCGTGGCGTGAGAGCGACATCCCGGCCATCGTGCAGGCGTGCCAGGACCCCGAAATACCGCGCTGGACGCGCGTGCCCAGCAACTACGGAGAGAGCGACGCCCGGGCATACATGGTCTCGCGCTACGACGCAATCCTGAACGCAACCGGTGCGCCGTTCGCGATCGTCAGCGCTGCCGATCCCGACGAGCTGCTCGGATCGATTTCGCTGTTCCGCTTCTCCTGGCCCAACCTGCGGGGCGAGGTCGGCTACTGGCTGGCGGCGCCCGCGCGAGGGCAGGGACACGCCACACGCGCCGTGCGGGCGATCAGCCGCTGGGGCTTCCAGGAGCTCGGGCTCGAGCGGGTCGACCTGCTTGCCGCCACGGGTAACCCCGCGTCGCAGCAGGTCGCGGAGCGCTGCGGTTTCACCCGCGAGGCAGTACTCCGCTCATACATGAGCGCCCAGGACGGCCGCCAGGACATGGTCGCGTTCGGCTTGTTGCGCAGCGAGGCCGCCTGAGCCCTCAGCCGCCGGTCAGTTCCTGAAACTCGGGATCGCCGCGCAGCGGCTCGAAGTCGGCATCTTCTCGCGCCCACTCGGCAACCTCGGGCCGGGCTGCCACCGCGATTCGAAGCGACGCTAGCGCCTGTTCGCGCCGACCCTCTCGAGCCTCGAGGCAGGCCACGTTGTAATGAAGCATTGCCGAATCCGGGTGAGCCTCCAGCCCTTCGGAGAGGACCTCGCGGGCACGACCCGGGTCGGTGGTGATGAGCGGCGCTGCGAGTGAGCTCCACTCCCACGCGGACGGTTCGAATGTGGGCGGTCCTCCGAAGCTGAGCACGGTCGTGCCGGCGTCGACCGCTACAGCGTGGCGGTGTGAGGCCGGACTGGGCACGAACACATACGTCCCGGCCGGCGCATCGTGGGACTGGCCGTCGATCGTGAACGTGGCCCGGCCGGTCGCGACGAAGTACAGCTCCTGCTGAAGGTCGGGCTCCTCGCTGTGCGGCTCGACGACATCGTCCCCGGCCGATCCCGCTGTGTACGCGTTGCAACCGAAAGCCCGAATGCCGAGAGTGCGGCGGACGGGACGCCACATCAGGCTTCCCGGCCCGGGGATCGCCTCGAGCTCGTCGATGTGAATCACCTTGGGTGCTTCGGGCACTTCCCGTAATACATCACAGCGAGCGGAGCGTTGCGACCCGCCATCCATGGGCGGTCTTGATCAGCCCGATCGTTTCCAGTGACGCCTTTTGCCCGGCCGCCATGCTGAGCGTGATCACCGAGGCGCTGCTCCCCTTGACGGTCGTCGAGCCGATGCTGATCGCCGGATCGCGCACGCCGCTCAGCGCGATGCCCATAGCGTGCTCACACGAGATCCCGTAGGACCTCAGACGCGACACAAGGGAGGGCGCCAGCACATCCGTGCAGATCCGCCGGTAATTGTGCGCGGCGGCGGTTCGCCCGAGCTCCTGGACCTTCGCCTTGACCTGGTCGGATGCATTCGAGCCGCAGCCCCCACTCAGCAGGGCTGCGGCGACGATCACAACAAGTCTCTTCGAAGCGCTCAATCGTTCTCAGTGGCGCAGGGTAGCCTTGGGTGGGTATGCAACTCGATCCCCTCCACGACGGCCACGGCCGTCTGATCGGCGATCTTCGTGTATCGGTGACCGACCGTTGCAATTTCCGCTGCCAGTACTGCATGCCCGCCGAGGGGCTCCCCTGGCTCGAGCGCACGGAGATCCTGCGCTTCGAGGAGATCGCGCGAATCGTCGAGCTGATGGCGGCGATGGGCGTCGGCGACGTACGGCTGACCGGCGGGGAGCCGCTCGTCCGACGCGACTTCCCGCGGCTCGCGGCGATGCTGTCGCAGATCGAAGGGGTTCGCGACCTGTCTGTGACGACCAACGGGTTTCTGCTCGAGCGCGATGCGGCGGCGCTGGTCAGCGCCGGCATCAACCGTTTCAACGTGTCGATCGACTCCCTCCAGCGAGACCGCTTCTATGAGCTCACGCGGCGCGACGCGCTGCCGCAGGTCCTCCGCGGTCTGGAGGCCTTGGCGAGCTTCCCCGAAGCGCACCCGATCAAGATCAACGCAGTCGCGATCCGCGGGTTCACCGAGGAGGAGGTGATTCCGTTCGCGGAGTTCGCGCGGCGGACCGCGTATGAGGTGCGCTTCATCGAGTACATGCCGCTCGACGCCGACCACGCCTGGACCGCCGACCAGGTGCTAAGCGGAGCCGAGCTCCGGGCTGCGATCGCTGCCGTTTATCCGCTCGAGCGCGAGCCCCGCGAGCCGCACGCCACCGCGCGCGTCTACCGCTTTGCCGACGGGCAGGGGCGAATCGGGTTCATCAATCCCGTGTCCGAGCCGTTCTGCGGCGACTGCAATCGCATTCGCCTGACCGCCGACGGCCGCCTTCGCACCTGCCTGTTCTCGCTCAACGAGACCGACCTCCGCGGTCCGATCCGCGCGGGTGCCGACGATCGCGAGCTCGAGACGATCATCCGTGAAGCGGTGTGGCGCAAGGAGCTCAAGCATCACATCGGCGAGCCCGGGTTCATCCAGCCCGCGCGGACCATGTCCGCGATCGGCGGCTGACGCGGGCCGTCAGTTAATTCCTTCGCAATCGTTTCGCAGGATCATCTGATTCCAAATGGCCTTGCTCCTGGCGTTTGCGCTACTGGCCGGTGCCGGCACCGCGATAACTCCTTGCGTGCTGCCGGTTCTGCCCGCGCTGCTCTCGGCCAGCGCCGTCGGCGGGCGCCGTAGGCCGCTCGGCATCGTGGTCGGGCTTGCCGCGACGTTCACGATCGCGATCGTCGCACTTGCTCAGCTCGTCAAGGGCGTTGGCCTGGCGAGTGGAGCTGCCCGGGACGTGGCGATTGTCGTGCTGATCGTGTTCGGGGTGGTCATGCTGGTTCCGGATCTCGCGGCGAGGATCCAGGCGCCGCTCTCGAGGCTCGCGCAATTCGGCCCAAAGACCCGCGGATCGGGATTCTGGTCGGGGCTTGGCGTCGGCGGTGCGCTCGGGTTCGTCTGCGCGCCCTGTGCGGGTCCGATCCTCGCGGCCGTGACCTCGGTCAGCGCCTCGAGCGGTGCTTCTGCCCGAATCGTCGCGGTGGCGCTGGCCTATTCGGTAGGGCTCGGCGCGATGTTGCTCTTGTACGCGGTCGGCGGACGATTCGTGATCGAGCGCCTGCGGCGGTCGCTCCGCGGCCACATCGTGGAGCGGGCACTCGGAGTGATTCTGCTGGCGACGGGTGTCGCGATGGCGGCCAACCTCGATGTGCGCTTCGAGGAGGCACTGGCGAGGAACACCAGCCTTCCCGCGTTCCTGATCGACCCGACCCGCTCGCTCGAGACCTCTGGCGCTGTGCAGAGCAGGCTCGCGTCGCTTCGCCCCGCGTCCCCGTTCGCCACGCGTCAGCAGGAGGCTTCAGCAAGTCCCGTATCGACCCAGGTGGGCGTGTCGATTCCCGGCGTCAAGACGCCGTCGCTTCCGCACCTCGGCACGGCTCCGGAGTTCGCCAACACCCAGCGGTGGTTCAACGCTCCCGGTGGCAGCCCACTGACGCTCTCGAGGCTGCGAGGGCACGTGGTGCTGATCGACTTCTGGACCTACACGTGCATCAACTGCATCAGGACCCTGCCGTTCCTGAAAGGCCTATACGCCACATACCACCCGTACGGGTTCGACGTGATCGGCGTCGAGACGCCCGAGTTCACCTTCGAGCAGGACGCCGGCAACGTCGAGCAGGCGATCCAGTCGGACGGCTTGCGATACCCGGTCGTCCAGGACAATCAATACGGCACCTGGAACGCGTGGGGCAACCAGTACTGGCCCGCCGAATACCTGGTCGATTCCCACGGAGCGGTGCGCCACACCCAGTTCGGCGAAGGCGACTACAAGCAGAGCGAGGCGGCTGTCCGCGAGCTCCTCTACGAGGCCGGCGTTCGCTCACTCCCGCCGCCGATGAGCGCCCACGCGATCATGCCCTCCTCGAACCTCCAGACGCCAGAGACGTACCTGAGCCCCGACCGCGCCCAGGGGTTTGCCCAACCGCTGAAGTCAGGCGTTCACGTCTACGGATCACTGCCCTACGTTCACCCGAACCAGTTCGCGCTCAAGGGGACCTGGAGCATCAACTCCCAGGACGCGACTCCAGTTTCGGCGGGGGCCACGATCCAGGCGGGCTTCGACGCAGCCAACGTGTATCTCGTGATGACCTCGTCGGGCAACGTTCCCAGGTCGGTCGGGGTCTTGCTCGATGGCAAGCCGATCCGGCCGGCCGACGCGGGAACCGACGTCCATGCTGGGACCGTCACGGTCCAGGGGCAACGGTTGTATTCGCTGGTCTCGCTGCGCAGCGATGAGTTCCACGACCTGACGCTCCAGGTCCCGCCGGGGGTCAGCGCCTACGACTTCACGTTCGGATAGCGGCGGCCGATCATCGCCGACGCTTGCAAGAGGTCGTCGGGGGTGTTGACGTTGAACAGGACTTCTGGGTCCTCGAGCTCGACGATGCGTGGATGTAGCACGGCGACCGCGTCCAGCAGACGCACCCTCGGATTCCTCGCCACATCGGCCAGGAGGTCCGGGACGCTCGGCTGATAGCGGCCGAGAAGCGGCTGCACTCGCCCTCCGCTCGCCGCGATCACGGCTGGCGCGTCTCGGTCGTCGCACTCGGCGAACATCCGAACCACCTCCGCGGTGATGAACGGGAGGTCAGCCGCGCAGATCAGTACCGGCCTCCCGCCGGCGAGCGCGATCGCATCGACGATACCGATGAGGGGGTGATAGCTCGAGTGAGGCTCGATCCAGACGGTCACGCCGGGCAGGCCCGGCAGCTTGGTATCGGGCTTGGCGATCACCACCACGTCCTCGAGAACGCTCTGGAGCGCCCTGAGCGGATAGCAGATCAGCGGCTGGCCCCGGAGCTCGACTATCGCCTTCGACCCCCCGATTCGTACGCCCCGGCCGCCTGCGAGGATCACGCCGATTGGCTCGGTCAAGTCGTCACTCCAGGGCGCTCCCCGGGGTCATTCACGGGGGGATCGTAGAATCACCACGATGGAGGGCTCTACATCGGTCCGCAGCTGGCTCCGTTGCTACCGCTGCTGGTCGCAGAACCTCGAGGTCCAGGTCCACTATGAGGGCATCCACCGGATCGACCCGGAGACCGGTGAACGGGGCGAGGTGGTCGATGAGATGCAGGAGGCCGTC
>CATPAX010000157.1 GCA_955652215.1 uncultured Solirubrobacteraceae bacterium
GAGTGGGCGAAGGTGACGGCAATGGTCGCCGAGCTGGCGGAGCCTCACCTGAGCGCCGACGGTCGCCTTCAGCTCGCGAGCCGATCGCTGGTAGCGATCGCTGACGCATAAACCACCGGGCGCCTGCGCCAGATACGCTGCGATACCAATGTTCTACGACGACGACGCCGACCTCGGCCTGCTGGGCGACAAGACTGTCGCGATCATCGGCTACGGATCACAGGGCCACGCTCACGCGCTGAACCTGAAGGATTCGGGCGTGTCGGTCGTGGTGGGCCTGCGGCCGGACTCCGGGAGCGTCGCGAAGGCCAGCGAGCACGGCCTGCGGGTGCTCGATCCCGCCGACGCCGCCAGCGAGGGCGACATCGTGATGATGCTCGTGCCCGATGAGCTTCACCGTGAGGTGTGGGAACGCGGCGTGCGGGACGGCATTGCGCCCGGAGACCTGCTGCTCTTCTCCCACGGGTTCTCGATCCACTACGGCGAGGTGGAGCCACCGTCGGAAGTCGATGTCGCGCTGGTCGCGCCGAAGGGCCCGGGACATCTCGTTCGCAGGCAGTTCCTAGAGGGATCGGGAGTCCCTGGACTGATCGCCGTGCACCAGGACGCCACGGGTAACACGCAGCCGCTGGCGCTCGCGTACGCGAAGGGCATCGGCTGCACCAGGGCGGGCGTGTTCGAGACAACCTTCAAGGACGAGACCGAGACCGATCTGTTCGGCGAGCAGGCGGTTCTCTGCGGCGGCGTCACCGAGCTGGTGCGTGCCGGCTACGAGACGCTCGTGGACGCCGGATACGACCCGCGAATGGCGTACTTCGAGTGCCTGCATGAGCTCAAGCTGATCGTCGACCTGATGTACGAAAAGGGGATCGCCGGGATGCGCTACTCGATCTCGAACACCGCTGAGTACGGTGACCTGACCAGGGGCAAGCGCGTGATCGGCGCCGATTCACGCCAGGCGATGAAGAAGCTGCTGGCCGAAATCCAGTCCGGGGACTTCGCGCGCGAGTGGATCGCCGAGAACCGGGCGGGCCAGGAGAGCTTCAGGCGAATGCGCGAAGAGCAGGCGGGGCACCAGGTCGAGGTCATCGGGCGCGAGCTGCGCTCGCAGATGGCCTGGATCGACACCGAGTTCTCCGAATAGGAGAGGCCTCCGCCCTTCGGGCTCCGGCCCGTGGTTTCGCCCCGGGCGGGCACGCTACCTTCGGTTCATCTAGTGACCCAGACTCTCCTGCAGATTCCAGACGAGCTGAAGCCCGCCGACGGGCGCTTCGGCTCAGGTCCGTCGCGGCTTCGAGCCGGCGCGCTGGAGCGCCTGGCCAGCGAGGGTGCGGCTGTGATGGGGACCTCCCACCGCCAGCGGCCGGTCCGGCAGCTCGTGGCTCGGGTCCGCTCCGGCCTGGGCGAGCTGTTCTCCGTGCCTGAGTCCTACGAGGTGGTGCTCGGTAACGGAGGTGCCACTGCCTTCTGGGACGCCGCCACTTGTGGTCTGGTGCGTGAGCGCGCGCAGCACCTCGTGTACGGGGAGTTCACCTCGAAGTTCGCCGCGTGCACGAGCGCCGCGCCGTTTCTAGCCGAGCCGCTCCTGGTCCAGGCAGACCCCGGCGACGCGCCGGCGCCGACCGCGGATCCGAGCGCCGACGTGATTGCGTGGGCGCACAATGAGACCTCGACTGGAGTGATGGTCCCGGTGGAACGTCCTTCCGGAGCGCACGGCGCGCTGGTCCTGATCGATGCCACCTCTGCGGCCGGCGGCCTGCCGGTGGACGTACGCGATGCCGATGCCTACTACTTCGCTCCGCAAAAGGCATTCGCGTCTGACGGCGGCCTGTGGCTCGCGCTCCTGAGCCCCGCGGCGCTGGAGCGAATCGAGCAGATCGACCGCGAGCGCCCCGCGGGACGGTGGATCCCGAGCTTCCTGTCGCTGGGGACCGCGCTCGAGAACTCGCGCCAAGACCAGACCTACAACACCCCGGCGATCGCGACGCTGTTCCTGCTAGCGGACCAAGTCGAGTGGATGCTTGAACAGGGCGGGCTCGAGCAAATGGTGGCGCGCGCCAGGGAGTCCTCCAGTCATCTCTACGGGTGGGCGTCCGCGCACCCGCTGGCTGAGCCGTTCGTGTCCGATCCGGCCAAGCGCTCGCTGGTCGTGGGGACGATCGACTTCACGGATCAGGTCGACGCCGCCGTACTGGCCGCGACGCTTCGGGCCCACGGGATCCTCGACGTCGAGCCGTACCGAAAGCTGGGTCGAAACCAGCTACGGATCGCGATGTTCCCGGCCACCGATCCAGCTGACGTTCGAGCGCTGACGGCGTGCATCGACTGGGTGCTGGAGCGGATGTGAAGGACCTGTCCGCTGGCCACCGGACCTCAGACGGGCAAGTGCGCGACCGCTCTCGGCCACGCGTGCTGGTCGCCGAGCAGATCGGCGACACGGGCGTGGAGCTGCTCCGCCGTGATTGCCAGGTCGATGTCGCCACCGGCTTGTCGGCTGAAGAGCTGCGCGAGCGCATCGGAGGCTATGACGCAATCCTGATCCGCTCGTCGACCCAGCTCGATGCCGAGCTGCTGAGGGCGGCGACGCGCCTTCGGGTGATCGGCCGCGCTGGAGTCGGAGTCGACAACGTCGATGTCCGCGCCGCGACAAAGCGCGGGATCGTCGTCGCCAACGCGCCGCAATCGAACGTGATCACCGCCGCCGAGCACACCATGGCGCTGCTGCTGGCGCTGGCGCGAAACATCCCCCAGGCGCACGCCTCACTCACCGGGGGGGCCTGGGAGCGCGGGAGGTTCTCGGGGGTCGAGCTGTACGAGAAGACGCTCGGGGTCCTGGGCTTCGGCCGGATCGGGCAGCTCGTCGCACATCGCGCACTCTCCTTCGGGATGCGGGTCATCGCCTTCGACCCCTACGTGGCGGCCGAGCGCTACCGCGAGCTCGGAGTTGAGCGCGCTGCAAGCGCCGATGCGATCTACGAGAGCGCGGCTTTCATCACGCTTCACCTCCCGAGGACGGCCGAGACCCGAGGCTGGCTTGACGCGCGTGCCCTGGCCAAGTGCCAGGACGGCGTGCGAATCCTGAACGTCGCGAGGGGCGAGCTGATCGTCGAAGAGGACCTGCGGGCGGCGCTTGACTCGGGCAAGGTCGCCGGGGCGGCGATCGACGTTTTTGCCACTGAGCCCGTCACCGAGCACCCGCTGTTCTCCTATTCCAACGTGATCGTCACGCCGCACCTGGGCGCGTCGACCGCCGAGGCGACCGATCGGGCCGGCTACCAGGCGGCAGAGCAGGTCATCGCGGCGCTGACCGGCGGCCTGGTGACAAGCGCGGTCAACGTGCCCGCGATCCGAACCGAGGACGCGGAGGTGGTGAGGCCATTCGTCGGTCTATGCCGCGCGCTCGGGCGGATCGCCGTCGCGCTCGCCTGCGGGTCCTCGATCGATCGGGTGCACACCGAGTTCCTCGGGCGGATCGCCGAGCGCGACACTCGCTTGCTCTCGATCCAGGTGCTGCTCGGAGCGCTGAGCGGTCACACGGAGGAGGACATGAACGAGGTCAACGCTCCCGGGATCGCCGAGGAGCGCGGGATCGAAGTCGCCGAGACCAAGCGTACGGCTGCCCATGACTACACCGACCTGGTGCGGGTCACGCTGACCTGCGAGGACGAGAGCGTGCGGGTGGCAGGCACGCTCGTGGGGCGGCGCTTTCGCCCGCATCTGCTCGAGGCTTGGGGTCAACGTTTCGACATGCAGCTCGAGGATCACATCGCCGTCTTCCGGTACCGCGACCGGCCCGGGATGATGGGCCAGGTCGGCAGCCGGTTCGGAGAGCGCGGGATCAACATCGTCTCGGCGGCCGTCGGCCGAGCAGACGAGAACCAGCCGGGCGAGGAAGGACTCGCGGTGATGGCCGTCACGACAGATGCCCCGGTGCCCCAGGACGTGGTCGAAGAGATCGCCGCCGGGGAGGGGTTCGTCGCGGGGCGAACAGTGTCGTTGTAGCCGGGCTGGTGTAGAACATCGGCCGTGAGTGCGTACGAGTCGCCCGTGGGGCAGATCGGAACTCTGCTCGTCGCCACCCGGGGGCCCGCCGGTCCGGGCGAGGTTCTCGTCAAAGTGCGCGGTGGAAGCGAAGCGTTCCTGGCCTGGTCAGAGCAGCCACTCGCCAAGGGAACCACCGTGGTCGTGTTCGACACCCGCGGCGAGCGCAATGTTGATGTGATGGAATGGATCGATCCATTGGACTGGGAAGAGGGAGGCCGGCCCCCCTCGTAAGGAGAGGAGCGAGATGTTTGGCTATCGGGTCCCTGCACCGGATGAGGCGCTACTGATCTCCGGCGGCAACTCAGGAAAGGGCGGCACCCCGTTCAAGGTCGTCACAGGCCATGGGGCGTTCGTGATGCCTTTCATACGGCACGCGAGCTTCCTCACGCTCGCGATGCGCGAGGCGGAGGTCGCCGAGCAATGCGTAACCAAGCAGGGGATCACGCTCAACGCCCGCGCAGTGATCGCGTTCAAGGTTGGCAACGACGAGGAGAGCATCGTCAACGCCGCGCAACGGTTCCTCTCAGACCAGGACCAGATGTCCGTGCTTACGGGACGGATCTTTGCCGGCCATCTGCGTTCGATCGTCGGATCGATGACCGTGGAGGAGATCGTCACCGAGCGCCAGAAGCTGGCCACCGAGGTGCTAGACGGCTCGAAGGCAGAGGTGGCGAAGATGGGCCTGATCGTCGACTCGCTGCAGATCCAGTCGATCGACGACATGGGCGCGGGCTACATCGACGCCATGGCTGCACCGCATAACGCCGCGATTCAGCGTCAAGCGAAGATCGCCCAGGCCCAGGCCAATCAGGCGGCGGCGGAGGCAGAGCAGGACTCCCAGCGCAAGCAGGCCGAGTACGCCCGTCAGACGGCGATCGTTCAGGCGCAGTACAAGGCGGAGGTCGACAAGGCGCAAGCGGAGGCGGCGCAAGCGGGTCCGCTCGCCCAGGCGAACGCTCAGCGCAAGGTGATTGCGGCGCAAACCGAGCTCGCGCAGCACGAGGCGGAGCTCCGCCAGCAGCAGCTCGTCGCGGAGGTCGTCAAGCCCGCCGAAGCGGATGCCGAGAAGGTCCGCGTGATGGCAAAGGCGGATGCCGAGCGCATGACGATCCAAGCGGAGGCAGCGGCCTCCTATAACCGCGTCGCCCTCGACCGGATGCTGATCGACCAGCTCCCCCAGATCGTCCGCGAGGCGGCCGGAGGTTTGGCGAACGCCAACATCAACGTGCTGAACGGTGCTGAGGGCCTGGGGCAGATCGCCGCCGGCCTCGTGGGTCAAGGACTGACGATCTTCGAGTCCGTCAAGCGCAACATGGCCGAGAGCGACGACGACGCACCAACCTCTCCCAGGCAAGTTCGCGGTGCCGATGCTGTAGGCGACGACAACGGCGCGGGCGAAACCGGCGGTAGCAGCTCGACCACTCGGTAGACCGGGACCCGGCACGCGCGACGCCGGGACCTCCGTCAAGGTGTGCCGCGGGGGAGGAAGACCACCTGGTCGCGTAGCGCTTCGACAAGATCGCCGGGAAGGTCGAGTGTGGCCCCAAGGTCCTCAAGTGAGGCGAAGCCGCCGATCTGAGCGCGCACCTCCTCGATCCGGCTGGCAAGCCCTTCGCCGAGTCCGGGCAAGCCTGCGAGCACTGAGGCCGGGGCGTTGTTCACATCCACCAGACCCGCGTCGAACGCGTCCTCCTTGTCGGGACGGCCGATCCCGATCTCGCGCGCGAGCGACGGATGCTTGGCAGCGATCGCCAGCGCCTGCTGGCGTTCCGCGCGGCGTCGCTGCGCATCGCTCGCCACTCCCCGGAGCGAAGCGCCGGCCTCTCGCTTGGCTGATATCCATGGCCATTCGGCTCGCCGTGGCTCTAACTTGCGTCCGGCACGGCCCATCGATCAATTATCGGTCCCCGCGCAAGCCCCGCGCAGTGCGGTCGCTGCCGGCAGGCTACCGAGGCGACCTCTGCCCGGACGGCAGAGCGTGTAGGACGAGCTAGTGGATGCCACCGAAGGGTCCCACTAGTGCCTGACGAGGCCGACGATCCAGGATCGTCGAACCGGCCCGTAGAAACGGCTGTCGAATGAATTCCCGCGATTGTCCCCGAGCAGAAAGTAGGTACCGGGAGGGACCACGATCGCCTGGGGAAAGTCGCACGGCTCGGCGTTACCGCTACAAGGAGAGATGTATGGCTCGCGCTGGAGCACGCCGCCTCTGAGAACGCGGCCGCCGACGAGGGCAATCCGGTCGCCGGGCAATCCGACCACGCGTTTGATCACGATGTCGCTGCCTTCACCCGAGGCGGGCTTACCGCAGAGCTGGGGGAACCCCGGGCCTTGCCGCGGATCTGCACATGCCGTCTGCGCGGGCGGGTGCACCGTGACGATCTCCCCGAGGGATGGGGGGCGCGTTCTGAGCACGGTGTTGTCCGCGGTCACGATCTCGCCGTACTTCAGTGTTGGCTCCATACTCACCGACGGCAACCGGTAAGGGGTGCTAGGGAGATGATTCAGCTGCGCCCCGGTGCAACAGTCGAGCTGCCATTGACCACTCGATGAGCGCACGAATCGCGCCGGCTCCCGGGTCGAGCCATTGGTGACGATCGCCGAGGCAATCGATGCGTGGACGGCGAGGTTGCGCACCGCGAGGTTCGCCCTCGGGGGCGCGGTCGGCGCGCGCAGACGGCCGAACAGGTAGTGAAGCCCCTGCAGACAGCTTCGTCCTGGCAGCGGCGTGGCGCCCGAGCTGGCGAGGTAGGCATTGATCTCTCCGGCCATGGCCTGCCAGAAAGCGGGCGTGACCTGCGCACATACCTGCGCTGCGTCGTGTTTCGCGAGACCCTTGTAGTAGCCGGACAGGGTGGCCTGGAAGGGGGCCATCGTGGGCACGCTGCTCGAGCCGCCACATCCGGTCAGTCCCAGCGTGGCGGTCAGCGCGGCGGCGCGGACCAGCCGGTGCATTCGGTGCCGAGGGGGCATGGCGCGATTTTCGGCACGATGCGGTTGGACCATTAGCCCGGGTCCGCTACTCTCTGCCCTGCATGGCGCTCCGTCTCGACCTTCGACTTCTTCTCCTCCCCCCTCGGGGGGAATAGCGCGCCGGCGGCCGCAAGTAGCCGCGAACCAGCACCGAGAAGAAGCGAATTTCGAGAGTTTCGAGC
>CATPAX010000158.1 GCA_955652215.1 uncultured Solirubrobacteraceae bacterium
GGCGGCGTAGTTGGCCTGACCCGGATTTGCTCTGAGCCCGACGACTGACGAAACGTTGACGATCCTGCCGGAGCGGGCTCGGAGCATCGGCCGGAGCGCCCGGCGGGTCAGGCGGAAGGCGGCGGTGAGATCGGTGTCGATTACGGCATTCCACTGCTCGTCGTCGAGCGAAGGGGTCAGGTCGTCGCGGCTGATCCCAGCGTTGTTGACGAGCACCAGCACCGGGCCCTCGAATCGCGACTCAAGTGCTTCGAATAGCTGATCGGCAGTAGCCGGATCGGACACGTCGCCGGCGAGCGCAACCGCGGTCCCGCCATCTCGTTCGATCCCGTCCACGACCTCACCAGCTCGTTCCTCGTCGATCCGGTAGTTGACGCCGACAGGCCATCCGTCACGCGCTAGTCCGCGGGCGATCGCCGCCCCGATTCCTCGCGAGGCGCCGGTCACGAGCGCCGACCCGGCACGCTTGCTGCCCACGTCACTCACCTGGGGCCCCTCCCCACTCGAGCACGCCGGCGCCCCACGTGAAGCCGGCGCCGAACGCGCACAGGAGCACCCGGGCCCCGGGCCGCAGGCGGCCGTCGCGCTGTGCCGCCAGCAAACCCAGCGGCAGCGTGGCGGCCGAGGAGTTGCCGAGCCCCGCGATGCAGTCGACGACGCGCTCCGGGTCGAGCCCCAGCCGCTCCCCTAACGACCGGGTGATGCGACCGTTGGCCTGGTGGTAGACGAACAGGTCGATGTCAGCGAGGGTCACTCCCGCCGCGCGGACGGCGGCGACCGTTACCTCGCTCATCCGGGTCACGGCGTGGCGGTACACCTCGGGGCCGTCCATCCGCAGGAGCCGGTCCGAGTGATCGATCTGGATCGCCTCAGCCTGCGAGCCGTCCGACCCAAGGACGATCGGGCCTATCACCCCGTTCTCACCGTCGGCCACGCCGAGCACGGCAGCGCCGACCCCGTCTCCAAACAGCGGCGCCGAACGCTTGTCCTCGTAGTCCGTGACCCGCGAGACGAAGTCGGCGCCGATCAGCAGGACGCATCGAGCTCTTCCCGCCTCGATCTGCGCGGTTCCGAGCGCCAATCCCGAAAGGAACGCGGTGCAGGCGGCGCCGACGTCCACCGCACCCGCTCGGTGAGCCCCGATCGCATCGGCGACCAGCGGGGCTGTGTTCGGGGTGAGCTGATCCTGGGTGAGCGTCCCGACGATCACGAGGTCGACCTCGCTCGGCTCGACCCCCGCAAGGCGAAGCGCCGTCTCGCCGGCCCTCGCGGCAAAGTCCGAGAGACGATCGTCCGGCTCCGCCACGGGTCGTTCCTGGACGCCCGTCCTGGAATAGATCCACTCCTCCGTCACTCCCAGCTGGGAAGCCAGCTCGGCGTTGGTCAGGCGACGGGTCGGGAGCTCGGTCGCGATCGACAGCACCGCGGCGCGGCGAAGCTCCGACGCCGGGGCGAACGGCAGCGCCACCTCCGGGCGCTCCTCGGTAATCACTGTGGCGCTCGTCTCAGGCACCGGCGAGCTCCATGGTCCTCAGGGTGCGCCTGACCAGGCCGGTCAGCACCCTGCCCGGACCGACCTCGACGAACTCATCGACCCCTCGCTCGTGAAGGGAGAGGACAACCTCGCGCCACCGCACACTCATCGTGAGCGCCTGCGCCAGCTGGGCTCGAGGGTCCTCGAACTGTGCCGCCGTCACGGCTGACAAAACCGGCACGCGGGTCTCGTCGAAGCGGATGTCCTCGAGTGCGATGCTGAACTCCGGCACCGCCGGGGCCATGAGCGGCGAGTGAAACGCTCCCGTGACCGGGAGCTGCCGCGCCTTCAGGCCGAGCTCCTCGGCATGCTCAGCCGCCGCCGGAAGCGACGTGCGCGCTCCCGAGAGCACCACCTGCTGCGGAGAGTTGTCGTTGGCGACAGACAACCCGTGGGCCTGTGCCAGCTCTGCCGCACGTTCGGCTGCGCCCGCGCCAAGCAGGGCCAGCATTCCGCCTTCTTCCGCCCGGGCCATCAGCCGGCCTCTGAGCGCCACGAGCTCGGCTCCATCGCGCTCGCTGAGCGCGCCCGCAGCGACCAGCGCGGCCAGCTCACCGAGCGAATGACCGGCCATGCAGTCCCCGTCGGGACGCCCCAGGGATTCCCAGCCCGCGAGGCTGGCGGCGAAGATCGCCGGCTGGGCGAACTCAGTCCCGTCCTCGACCCGCGGGAACGGGTCCTCCCCGACGGCGGTGATCACAACCTCGAGCAGGTCAGGCCGCACGTCGGCGACGAGATCTCGCATCTCGGCCGTCTGGCTGCCCTGTCCGGGGAACAGAATCGCTGTGAGTCCCATCACCCAGCGTACGCCGGAGTGCGCGAGCCGATACAGCCCGAACCCCGACTTCCCCCCGTTCGGGGGGCGGGATGTGCTCCAATTGGTCGCCAGGACGTGAGCCTTCCAGACCCCTCCCCCTCCTCAGCGGCCCTTGTGACCGGCGCTTCGGCCGGGATCGGGACCGAGATAGCACGCCAGCTCGCCAGCCGCGGCCACGGTCTGCTGCTTGTCGCGCGCCGTAAGGACCGGCTGGTGGCGCTAGCCCGAGAGCTCGAGGAGCAGCACGGGATCCGCGCTCATGCACTCGCCTGCGATCTCGCGAACGCGGCTTCGCGCGCGAAGCTCCCTGGCCGCATCGCGGACCTCGAGATCGACGTCGAGATCCTCGTCAACAACGCGGGATTTGCGACGGGGGGCCCGTTCCACGAGTCGCCGCCCGAGCGCGAGCTCCAGCAGGTGCGCCTGCTGGTCGAGGCGGTCGTGGCCCTCACCTCCGCATTTGCGCCAGGGATGGTGAAGCGGGGGCGCGGCGCGATCCTGAACGTGGCCTCGACCGCGGCGATGCAGCCCATGCCCTATTCGGCGGGCTACGCAGCAGCGAAGGCCTACGTACTCAGCTTCTCGGAGGCGATTCATCAGGAGTGCAGCGGCCGCGGGGTGACTGTGACGGCCCTCTGCCCAGGCCCTGTGGCCACCGATTTCTGGGATCAGGCCGGATGGCACCTCAAGGGCGGTAAGTCGTTCGAGAAGGCGTTGCCCCGTCCGGCTCTCATCTCCCCGGTTCAGGCCGCCCAGGCCGGTGTCAGGGGGCTAGAGGCCGGTGAGCGGGTGGTCGTTCCCGGACTGCCGATGCGCACGGCGATGCTTGCGTCGCGGTATCTACCCAATGCGGTCAAGCTGCCCGTGATGGAGTGGATCATGAGGGGCGACTGATGGCCAGGCTCGTCGGGATCAATCACGTCGCGCTCGAGGTCGGGAATGTCGACGAGGCGCTCGAGTGGTACGGGCGCTTCTTCGAGTTCGAGCTCCGCGGCCGGGCCGGAGCGCGTATGGCATTCATCGATATGGGCGACCAGTTCATCGCGATTGCGGCGGGCCGTGCGCAGCCGCCGGATGATGATCGGCACTTCGGGCTCGTCGTCGACGACAAGGAGGCCGCGCGCGAAGCGCTGCGGGGCGCGAGGTTGCCGGTGGCCGCCTCAGGCTCGGTCGACTTCGACGATCCCTGGGGCAACCACATTCAGGTGGTCGACTACCGCGAAATTCAGTTCACCAAGGCGCCTGCAGTTCTCCGCGCGATGGGCCTGACCGAGCTGCGCAAGACCGATGCCGCCGAGCGCGAGCTGCGCGAGAAGGGGCTCGGCGACTAAAGGCCGGCGACCTGCCGGGTGCGCTCGGTGGCCGATGCGGCGCTCGCCCCGCGCTCGCTGACGAGCTGCTCGTACTCCCTGACTGCCTGACCTGCCGACCGCGCCGCAAGCCGGTCCACCGCCGCGGAGGCGAACACCTGCCGAAATGGCAGAAGCCCAAGCAGCCACTTCGGAAAGGCCACCCGCCGGCGCCGCTCCGCGATCCCCGCGACCAGCTGATCGATCGCTGGAGCGAGCGGATACGTGCGTCCGAGCGCCCTGGGCATTTTTTCCCTGACCCGGTTCATCACTGGCATCTCGCGCTCAGCATCTCTGACCATGTCGGTGTCGAGGAACATGAAGTAGGCCACGCCGACGTCGACCCCCAGCGGCGCAAGCTCGATCCGCAGGCAGTTGCTCATCGCCTCGACGCCCGCCTTCGCCGCGCAGTACGCGGTCATCCCCCCACCGTGCACCAC